>JBIJDO010000004.1:0-23494 GCA_044344105.1 Tabrizicola sp. | reverse complement strand
CGGCCTTGGCCAGCCGGGCAAGCCCCGCCGCTCCGCCATCAATCGCCGAGAGCCGCGCCCGCAGCCCTTCGGCGAAACCGCCCAGCTCGTCCGCCGGAACGCCGTGCTTGCGCGCCAGCGCCCGGATCGCGAAGAGCCGGTCCTCGACCCGCTCCAGCTCGCCCGGATCGACATCCAGCGCCTCCAGCGTCCGCTCGACCCCGGCCTGCGCCTCGCCCAGTTCGATCAGCGCCCGGTTCAGCGCCTCAAGCGCCCCGTCGAGCTGCCCCTCGGCCTTGTCCGCCGCACCGTCCAGCCAGCGCAGCGCATCGCGCATCCGGCCCTCGGCACCTTCTTCGGACAAGGCGACAAGGGCCTTCGCCACATCCTCGCGGATCCGCCCCGCGCCCTGCATCAGCCGCCGCCGCGCGTCCAGGGCGGCATCCTCTCCGGGTTCGGGGTTCAGCTTGTCCAGTTCCGCCACCGCATGGCGCAGGAAATCCTGATCCGCCACCGCACGGGCCAGAGCGGCCTCGGCTTCGGCCAGCGCCGTCCGCGCCGCGCGCTGTGCCGACCAGCACCGGCGCAGGTCCGCAAGGTCCAGCCCGGCAAAGGCATCCAGCAGCGCCCGATGCCCGCGCGGGTTCAGAAGACCCCGGTCGTCCTGCTGGCCGTGCAGTTCGACGAGATGGTCGGACAGGTCGCGCAGCACTTCGCCCGACACCCGGCGGTCGTTGACGAAGGCGGTCTTCCGCCCGTCCGCCGCGTTGACCCGGCGCAGGATCAGTTCGTCCTCCGCCCCGATCCCGGCTTCTTCCAGCACCGTTTGCGCCGCATGGCCCTGGGCCAGGTCGAAGACCGCCGTCACCTCGCCCTGCGCGGCCCCCTGCCGCACCAGATCCGCCCGCCCGCGCCAGCCGAGCACGAACCCCAGCGCATCCAGAAGGATCGACTTTCCCGCCCCGGTCTCGCCGGTCAGGACATTCAGGCCCGGACCAAGCTCCAGGCTCAGCCGGTCGATGATCAGCACATCGCGGATGTCCAGGCTACGCAGCATGGTCAGACGTAGGGTGGGTGAAACCCACCATTCCTACAACCACTCGCCGCGCACCATCTGGCGATAGATCGTCTGCAGCCAGCCATCCCCCCTGGCTTCCGGCGACAGGCCCTTGCCTTTCAGGAGGCGGAAGGCGTCGTCGTAGAACGGCGAGGACTGATAGTTGTACCCCAGGATCGCCGCCGCCGTCTGCGCCTCGTCGGTCAGCCCCAGCGCCAGATAGGATTCCACCAGCCGGAGCAGCGCCTCGGCGGTATGGGTCGTGGTCTGGAAATCCGCCACGACAACGCGGAAGCGGTTGATCGCTGCCGCATAGTGCTTGCGCTTCAGATAGTAGCGCCCGACTTCCATTTCCTTCGCAGCCAGCTGGTCGAAGGCGAGGTCGAATTTCAGGATCGCAGACCGCGCATATTCGCTGTCGGGATAGGTCTCGATCACTTCGCGCATGCCGGTCAGCGCCTGGAAGGTGATGCCCTGGTCGCGGCCCACATCGTCGATCTGGTCATAATAGGACAGCGCCATCAGATACAGCGCATAGGGCGCATCCTCGTCGCCCGGATAGAAGTCGAGGAACCGCTGCGCCGCATCGCGGGCTTCCGGGTAATCCTTCGACTTGTGCAGGGTGAAGGCCTGCATGATCAGCGCGCGCTTGGCGAATTCCGTATAGGGATACAGCCGCTCGACTTCCTGGAAGTAGACCAGCGCAGCCTCCGGCTTCTTGCCGGTCTCAAGCTCCAGCTCGCCCTTCTTGTAGATTTCCTCGGCGGTAAAGCTGTCCAACGCGGGTTCACGCGATCTGCCGCCGCATCCGGCCAGCAGGGCGACCAGAAGCACCGCCTTGGGAAACCCTGCTCCGGGCCTTCTGCCTGACATTCTTTGCCTACCCAACCTGCAGCCCGGGCGATATTCCCCACCCTCGGCTCACTTCGCTGGCCCGTCCTAGCACAGAAAAATCCGGGGCGCAAAACGCCTTTCGTCACTTTCCGGTACGGAAAACAGCCGCAAGGTGTCGCCTCAGGGGCTGACCGGCAAGTCGCCGATGTGGACGCCCACGCCCGGCAGCTTGCCCAGGGTGCCCGGACCGCAGTCGACAATCTCGAACGCCGCCGGATCGGCGAAAAGCGCCCGCAGCAGCCGGTTGGTCAGCGCGTGACCCGCGCGCAGGCCGACATAGCGGCCAAGGATCGGCCCGCCGGCCAGCGCCAGGTCGCCCACCGCATCCAGCATCTTGTGCCGCACCGGTTCGTCGGCGTGGCGCAGGCCGCCCGGCGTAAGGACCCGGTCACCGGCGAAGACCACGGCATTCTCCAGCGTCCCGCCCAGGGCCAGACCATTCGCCCGCATCGCGTCGACATCCGACTGGCGGCAGAAGGTGCGGCTGTCCGACAACTCGCGCACAAAGGCGCCATTGGCCATGTTCAGCGCATGTTCCTGCACGCCGATCGCGGTCTCGGCAAACTCGATCCGGAACGCGACTTCCAGCATTTCGGCCGGTTCCAGCCGGGCCACCGCATCCCCGTCGGCGACTTCGACCGGCTTCAGCACCCGAACGGCCCGCACCGGACGGCCCAGTTCTTCCAGACCGACCGCCAGAAACCCGGCAATGAACGGCACCGAGGACCCGTCGAGGATCGGCACTTCGGGGCCGTCGATCTCGATCAGCGCGTTGTGGACGGCAAAGCCCGCAAGCGCCGCCATGATGTGCTCGATGGTGGACACCGACACGCCATCCGCGTTCTCGATCACCGTGCACAGCCGCGACGGCGTGACCGTATCCCAGCGCGCGGCCACCATCGGGTCGCGGTCGGCGATGTCGGACCGGCGGAAGGTGATCCCGTGATCAGCAGGTGCCGGACGCACGACCATGCGCACCGGTGCACCGCTGTGCAGGCCGAATCCGGAGAAACTGGCAGGGGATTTCAGCGTATTCTGCACGTCGCGCTCAACCTCGTGTGAAGCAGGTTTGTCCCCTGCCTTCGCTGCCCTCGTAGCTATTCTTTGCAGCCTGCGATCTCAACTCACTCTTTGTGACGGTATGTGACAGGGCTGAAACATTCGGCAAGCCGTTGATCCCAAATGAAAAGGCCCGGTCGCCCGGGCCTTTATGCAAGGTTGATACCGCGTTCTTCTTCAGTTGGCCTGGCGGCGCAGGAAGGCGGGAATCTCGATCCGGTCCTGATCGGTGCCCATGTCGTGATCGTCGTCATAGGCGGTGACCGGCGGTTGCGCGCGCCCGGTGGACGGGGCGGGCACCGGTGCTTCCAGATGACCGGCCATCCGGTTGATCAGCGATCCGATTCCGAAGCGCGGCTTGGGGGCCAAGGCGACCGGAGCGGCGGGTGTCGGCGCAGCGGGAACCGGCGTCGGGCGCGCGAACTTGGCCCCGGCCGCCGAAGGCCGGCTGACCGCCGCCTGCAGCCGGGCCAGCGCCTCGGGCGAGGGCTGCCCCGCCACGCGCGGACGCGGGGCGACGAACCCGGCGGCATCGGCCTCGATCGCCGCCGGGGTCGACCGGATCAGCGTCGGCTGGGCGGGTGCCGTCTGCGGGCGGTAGGCCGGAGGCGGCAGGTCGTCGGCGATGGTCTCGACCTCCATGTCGGCCCTGGACGCCGCCGCATCGAAGGCCGCCGAAGCCACGGTCTCGATCTCTTCGTCGAACGCCGCATGATCCTCGACCATCGGGGCCGGGGCGGCGGCGGCGCGCGGGGCCTCGGCCTGATGGGCCGGCGACTGCGTCAGCGGTGCCCCCATCGACCGGCGCGCGACCGGCGGTTCCGCCTTGTTCGCCGCCGAGGCGTCGATCCCCGTCGCCACCACCGACACCCGGATGCGGCCTTCCATCGCCGTGTCCATGGTCGAGCCGACGATGATGTTCGCCTCGGGGTCCACCTTCTCGCGGATGATGTTCGCTGCCTCGTCCAGTTCGAACAGCGTCAGGTCATGGCCGCCGGTGATGTTGATCAGCACACCCTTGGCCCCGTTCAGGCTGATCTCGTCCAGAAGCGGGTTGGCGATCGCCTTCTCCGCCGCCTGCACCGCGCGATCCTCGCCCGAGGCCTCGCCGGTGCCCATCATCGCCTTGCCCATCTCGTCCATCACCGCGCGCACGTCGGCGAAGTCGAGGTTGATGAGACCCGGCCGCACCATCAGGTCGGTGACACCCTTGACGCCCTGGTAGAGCACATCGTCGGCCATCGCGAAGGCCTCGGTGAACGTGGTCCGCTCGTTGGCCAGCCGGAAGAGGTTCTGGTTCGGGATGATGATCAGGGTATCGACGACCTTCTGCAGCGCCTCGATGCCCTCTTCGGCCTGGCGCATCCGCTTGCCACCCTCGAACTGGAACGGCTTCGTCACCACACCGACCGTCAGGACACCCAGCTCCCGCGCCGCCTGCGCGATGATCGGCGCCGCGCCCGTCCCGGTGCCGCCCCCCATGCCTGCCGTGATGAAGCACATGTGCGCGCCCGCGAGGTGGTCGACGATTTCTTCGATCGTCTCTTCCGCCGCAGCGGCACCTACCGTCGGCCTGGCGCCCGCCCCAAGACCTTCCGTCGCCTTGACACCCATCTGGATGCGCGACCCCGCCCGGCTTTGCTGCAGGGCCTGCGCGTCGGTGTTGGCCACGACGAACTCGACGCCTTCCAGCATCTTGTCGATCATGTTGTTCACCGCGTTGCCGCCCGCGCCGCCGACACCGAACACGGTGATGCGCGGCTTCAGCTCTTCACGTTCGGAAGTCATCGTCAAATTGAGTGCCATGGGTTTGCCTGTCCCTTTGTCCGCCGCCTGTTTTTATCCGGCGCTTGCGCAATTTCCGCTGCAAAAAACCGTGCAAAACCACGAAATCTGGGGGGTAAATCCCCGAAATCAGCGGCATTTCGCCCTTCACGCGTGATATTGTGGTCACCAGTTGTCCTTGAACCATTTGACGGCCCGCCGCAAAGACCGCGCCGGATAGCGTTCCGCCGGGATCTCGAAGTCCCACCATTCGTCCTGCGGATGCGCCGCAAAGAGGCAGAGGCCGACCGCGCTGGCGAAGGCCGCCCCGGTCGCCGCCTGCGGCAGGCCCTGCACCCGCAGGGGACGCCCGATCCGGACCCGCTGGCCCAGGACCCGCGTCGCGATGCCGTCCAGCCCCGGGATCTGGCTTGCGCCCCCGGTCAGCACGATCTGCTGGCTCGGCAGCGTGTCGAACCCCGCCGCGTCCAGCGTGGCGCGCACTTCCTCCAGGATCTCCTCGACCCTGGGCCGCATGATCCCGATCAATTCCGTCCGGCTGATCTGCCGCCGGTCCTTCTCCCAGTCGCCGCTGTCGCCGCCACCGATGTCGATCATCTCGCGATCATCCATTCCGGTCGCATAAAGTCCGCCGTGCCGTGTCTTGATCTTCTCGGCCGTCGCCAGCGGGATCTGCAGGCCCTTGGAGATGTCGCTCGTCACATGGTCGCCGCCCATGCGGACCGAATCGGCATAGATCATGTGCTTCTTCATGAAGATCGAGATGCCGGTCGCCCCGCCGCCCATGTCGATGCAGGCGGCCCCCAGTTCCTGTTCATCCTCGACCAGGCTGGAAATGCCCGAGACATAGGCCGACGAGGCCAGCCCCGCCAATTCAAGGTCACAGCGCTTGATGCAGTACAAAAGGTTCTGCACCACATCGCCCTCGACCGACATCAGGTGCATGTCCACCGCCAGCCGGTGTCCGATCTGCCCCCTCGGGTCGCCCAGGCCGCTGCGATGATCCAGCGCGAAGTTCACCGGCTGGGCATGCAGCACCTCGCGCCCGGCCCCGAGGTCGGGCACGTCGCAGGAAGCGAGCACCCGGCTCACATCCTGTTCGGTCACGACTGAATCCTGCAGGTCCAGTTCCCCGGCAAGGCCATAGCTGCGCGGTTCCGCCCCCGAGAAGCAGGCGATCAAATGGTCCACCCGCACATTCGCCATCTTCTGCGCCGCCTGGACTGCCGTGCGGATCGCGCGCTCGGTCTCGTTCATCACCGAGATTTCGCCAAAGCGGACCCCGCGCGACCGGGTCGTTGCCGCGCCGATCACCCGGAACTGGCTTTGCCCGGCCATCGGCCCGACCCCGTCCTGTTCGCGCAAGCGGTCCGGCCCGTCAAAGCGCAGGATCAGGCAGGCGATCTTCGAGGTGCCAACGTCCAGAATGGCAATCACGCCGCGCTGCATGGCAGCCCGCCGCATGTTCCGCATGGCGCGTTGCGAGGTATAGAGATCGGTCACAGTTCGTTCTCCACGGTGTCTAGGCCCTGGGCACGGCGCATGTCGGCAAGGGCGTTGGGGGTCAGGCGAAGGGTGGGGCGATGGTTTGATCGCAGGTCGACGGTCAGGATGTCGCGGTTCATCAGGTCCTGCGCCTGATCCAGTGCAAGCAGGCGCTCCAAGGCCTGCACCGGGTTGTCTTCCGGCAGAAGGACGCGCTGGTTCCGGTCGAGGATGAGGTCCCAGCGCCGCTCGCCGATCCGCACCAGGCCCCGGACCCGCGGGGTCAAGGGCCCCGCCGCGGCGATCAGGTCCAGCGCCTCGGGCGTGGCGATGTCGGCGCCCTCGCCCGCGATCAGCGGCAGGTCGGGCCGGTCGGCCCGCGCCAAAAGTCCGGCCACGCGGCGACCGGTGTCATCGACCAGCGTCAGGCCGCCTTCGGTCCGCCAGATCGCGACCGGCATCCGCTCGGTGATCACCACCTGCAGCACGCCACCCGACCGCACCCGAAGATCGGCCTTCTTCACGGCATCCAGCTCCTCGATCCGGTCGCGCGCGGCACCAAGGTCGATGTCGAAGGACGACATCGGCAGGGGCAGCGCCAGCTTTTCCCGGACGGCTGCTGCAAGATCATCCGAGGCCCCTTCGATCCGCGCCAGCGACACGCGGAATTCCGGTCGCGCCTCGAACTGGTCGCGCAACAGCGAAAGCTGGCCGATCAGCGCCTGCTGGTTCGGTTCCTGGGCAAACCACAAGGCGAAGCCGCCGGCGACGACCAGGCTTGGCAGGCCCTTGACCAGAAAGCCGCGCACATAGGGTGTCAGCATCCAGCGTTGCAGCCGGTAGTCCCATTTCGACGGCGCCGGATCGCGACGGGTTCCGGGCGCGGGGCGGCGGTTGATCAGCGATTGCATGACGCATCCTCCACCATCCAGGCGCAGAACGCCGGAAAGCCGATCCCCTGCTCCGCCGCCTGCTCGGGGGCAAGCGAAGTCGGCGTCATCCCCGGCTGGGTGTTCGTCTCCAGCAGGATCAGCCCTGCCAGCCCCTTCGTTTCGTCCCAGCGGAAGTCCGTCCGGCTGACCCCCCGGCACCCCAGCGCACGATGCGCCCGCAGCGCATAGTCAAGGCAGGCCGCCTCGATCTCTGCCGGGATCCGTGCCGGGCACTCATGCCGACTGCCGCCCGGCTTGTACTTCGCGTCATAGTCGTACCAGCCGTCGGTGAGGATATCCGTGACCCCCAGCGCGCGGTCGCCCATCACCGTCGTCGTCAGCTCCCGTCCCGGAGCATAGGCCTCGACCATGACCACGGCAGGCATCGACGCCGCCAGCCGGGGCGCGTTGGTCCCCTCACGCACGATATAGACCCCGACCGACGAGCCTTCGTTGTTCGGCTTGACCACGTAGGGCGGCGGCAGCACATGCCCGGCCTCGACCGCCTCCCGCGCGGCAAGCAGGCTGTCCACCACCGGCAGCCCGGCGGCGCGGTACGCCTCCTTGGTCTTCGCCTTGTCCATCGCCAGGGCCGAAGCGAGCACCCCGGAATGGGTGTAGGGGATGCCCAGCCATTCCAGGATGCCCTGCACGCAGCCATCCTCGCCCCAGCGGCCATGCAGCGCGTTGAAACAGATGTCGGGTTTCATCTCGGTCAGGCGCGCGGGCAGATCGGGGCCGCAAACGACCTCCGTCACCCGGTATCCCGCCTCCCGCAGGGCGTTGGCGCATTCGCGCCCAGAGACAAGCGACACTTCCCGCTCCGCGGAAAGTCCACCCATCAGAACCGCCACTTCGGGGGCCATCCTGCTCGATGCGCCCGCCATCACACTGCCTTTGTCCGGGTCTGTTGCCGACCCGTGATCGTTAGTCCTGCGGGTATTCTCCGACCCGCATGATTTCCCACTCTAGACTGATACCGCTTGATTGGAAAACCTTTTTTCGCACCGCTTCGCCCAGATTTTCCAGATCCGCCGCCGTCGCCCCGCCTGCGTTGATCAGGAAGTTCGAATGCATCTCTGACATCTGCGCCCCGCCCAGCCGCACGCCCCGCATCCCGGCGGCGTCGATCACCTTCCAGGCCTTCATTTCATGCGTGTCGTCCGCCCTGCCGGTCGAGGAAAATCCCGCCGGATTGCGGAAGGTCGACCCCGCGCTCCGCGCCTTCGTCGGCTGCGACGCGTCGCGCTTGGCGATCTGGTCCGCCATCCGCGCCTCCAGCGCCGCCGGATCGCCCCGCCCCGCCCGGAAGGTCGCCGAAACGATCACCGCCCCCTCGGCCAGGTCGCTCTGCCGGTAGCGCAGATTGAGCGCCGCCGCCGGAAGCGTCACCACCTCGCCCGCCCGCGTCACCACCCGCACCTCTTCCAGCACATCCGCGACATAGGACCCGTAGCAGCCCGCATTCATCCGCACCGCGCCACCGATCGACCCCGGAATGGTGCGCAGGAAGGTCAGGTCCAGCCCCGCCTCCGCCGCTCGCCTTGCCACATGCGCATCCAGGGCCGCCGCCCCCGCGACGATCCGCTCGCCTTCCACCGAAATCCCGTTGAACCCCCGCCCGAGTCGGATCACCAGCGCCCGGATGCCGCCATCCCGCACGATCAGGTTCGACCCCACCCCCATCGGAAACACCGGCACGCCGGGATCAAGCGCCGCCAGAAACGCCGCGAGGTCCGCTTCGTCCGCCGGATGGTAGAGCCAGTCCGCCGGCCCGCCGACCCGCAGCCAGGTCAGGTCGGCCAGGCTTCGCCCCGGTGTCAGAACCCCGCGCGTCGGCGGCAGTGTCAAGGATGTGTCGGCCATGGCACCCGCCTTCTGCGGCGCTTTGGTCCGTCACGCAAGGGCCTTCACCCGCCCCGACTTCACCCACCCGGACCCGGTCCGGACTTCCGGCGCGAAAGGAAACCCAGACCCGCGCCGACGAAGGTCAGCGCCAGAAGCGGCATCCACAGGAGGAACATCTCGATCCCCCGCCCCACGCTCTCTTCCGCGTGACCCAGGGGCATCGCGCCGCGCCAGAACGCAGCCGCCCCGACCAGCACCGGCAGCACCAGTCCGAAGGGCGCGCCAAAGCGGCGTGCCGCCACAAAGGCCGCCACCGCCGCCGCCAGCACCCCCGCCACAAGCACGACCGGCATCGCTGCGTCCATCACCTCGCCTCCCTTCCGACCGCTCCGGGACCAGTCTTTCCTACGCCAGACAGTTGGGCAAGGTCAGGGGAACCCTAGCGGCCGGCGCGCCGCGCGAAGAAAAGTCCGATCAGCGCCCCGGCCGCCGAGGACCCGGCCATCGTCACCGCAAAGGCCGCCAGCGACTGCCCGTCCCCGCCCTGCAGGACGCCCGGGCGTCCCAGCACGAACAGGATCGCGCCCAGGGCCAGGAGCGGCACCAGCAAGGCAGGCCAGCGCCCGTAGCGGCGCGCAACCGCCCAGGAGAAAATCCCCGTCAGCGCCAGGGACCCTGCGGCCAGCACGGCAAGATAGGGCAACATGCCCCTACCCCGCCCGCTGCCGCAGCCAGCGCCAGAGATAGACCAGCGGCCAGCGCAGGATCGAGGCTCCTGCCGCCAGAAGCGCCAGCCCGATGATCGGCCCGGCCTCATAGGTCGCCCAGCCGAGGAGCGGAACGCCAACAGCGATCAGCCCGTAGGCCGCCCGCCAGTGATAGTCGCGCGACGGGAACATCGCGATCACGTTCGCCGCGATGAGCCAGACGAAACACAAGGCCAGGGGCAGGATCACTTCTCCAGTTCCTTCGGCAACGGCGCGGGCCGGCCCAGCGCGCGGCGCAGGAAGTAGAGAAGCGGATTGCGGAACATCGAGACGAAGGCGAACAGACCGAAGGCGAGCCAGAGCCAGCCATGCACATACCCGATCCAGACCAGCAGCACGGGGGCCGCGACCAGAAGCGCCATGCCCGGCACCATCTGCCGCCGCATCGGCAGCATCGCCACCACGGCTGCCGCGATGATCCAGACGCAGCCAAGGATCAGCGGCAGGCTCATCTCAGGTGAACCCGCGGATCGAAGGGGCCAAATTCCTTGGAAGGAATTTGCAAGACTTTTCGAAAAGTCTTGGCCCCCCTCATGCGGCGGCACCCATCAGCTTGGCGGGCAGCGCATTGGCCCAGGCCGAAATCGTCCCCGCGCCAAGGCAGACCACCATGTCGCCGGGGCGGGCCTCGTCCTGCACCAGACGCGCAAGATCCGCCTCGTCGGCCAGCGCCCGGGCATGCCGGTGGCCATGCGCGATCAGCCCCGCCACCAGATCGTCGCGCGCCGCCCCCGGGATCGGGTCCTCGCCTGCGGCATAGACCTCGGCGATGGCCACCACATCCGCCTCGTTGAAGCAGGTGCAGAACTCTTCGAAAAGATGGCTGAGCCTTGTATAGCGGTGCGGCTGATGCACCGCGATGATCCGGCCTTTTGTCGCCTGCCGCGCCGCCTTGAGCACCGCCGCGATTTCCACCGGATGATGGCCGTAGTCGTCGATGATCGTGACCCCGTTCACCTCACCGACCTTGGTGAAGCGGCGATTGACTCCGGCGAATCCGGCCAGGGCCTCGCGGATCTCGTCCTTCTTCATCCCCAGATGCCGCGCGACCGCGACCGCCGAAAGCGCATTCGACACGTTGTGATCCCCCGGCATCGGCAGGGTGCAGCCCTCGATCACCTGGCCCTCGCCCTGCAGCGCCACGTCGAAATGCGCGACACCGCCCTCATAGGTCAGGTTCACCGCCCGGACATCGGCCTGGGCGTTGAAGCCAAAGGTCACCACGCGCCGGTCCGCCACCCGGCCGACCAGCGCCTGCACTTCGGGGTGATCGGTGCAGCAGACCGCCAATCCGTAGAACGGGATGTTCGACACGAAATCCAGGAATCCCTTCCGCAGCGCGTCGAAGGTGTGCCAGTGCTCCATATGCTCGGGGTCGATGTTGGTCACGATGGCGATCGTCGCGGGCAGGCGGTTGAAACTGCCGTCGCTTTCATCCGCCTCGACCACCATCCACTCCCCGGCCCCGGCGCGCGCGTTCGACCCATATGCGTGGATCACGCCGCCGTTGATCACGGTCGGGTCGAACCCGCCCTTGTCCAGCAGGGTCGCCACCATCGTCGTCGTCGTCGTCTTGCCATGGGTCCCGGCAATCGCGATGTTCGACCGAAGGCGCATCAGTTCCGCCAGCATCTCGGCCCGGCGGACGACGGGAAGCTTGCGCCGCCGCGCCTCCTCCAGTTCCGGGTTGCCGGACTTGATCGCCGACGAGATCACCACGACCGACACGCCGTCGCCGATGTTGTCCGCGCGCTGCCCTTCGAAGACCTTTGCCCCGAGCTTCACCAGCCGGTCGGTGATCTTTGTCGCCTTCGCATCCGACCCCTGCACCGCATAGCCCAGCGTCATCAGCACTTCGGCGATCCCGGACATGCCGATGCCGCCGATGCCGATGAAATGGATCGGCCCCAGTTCCAGCGGAAGCTTCGTAGCCGCATTCATGCCTCGTCTCCGCCCAGCGCTTCCACCAGTGCCACCAGCCGTGCCGTCGCGTCCGGCTTGCCCTCGCCCAGGGCCGCCCGCGCCATGGTCTCGGCCCGGTGCGGGTCTTCCAGAATTGCGGCGATGTGACCGGCAAGGCCGCCCGCGTCAAGCGCCTTCTCCGGGATGACCACGGCTGCCGCCGCGTCACTCAATCCTTTGGCATTCGCAGTCTGGTGGTCCCCGGTTGCCGCCGCATAGGGGATCAGGATCGCGGGCCGCCCGATCACGCTGATGTCGGCAACGGACGAGGCCCCCGCCCGGCTGATCACCAGCTGCGCCTCCGACAAACGGCGCGGAATGTCGGCAAAGAAGGGCTCGATCTCGGCCCGGACGCCTGCCGCTTCGTAAGCTGCTGCCGCCCGCGCCCCGTCTTCGTCGCGCGCCTGATGCGCAATCCGCAGGTTCGCCCGCAGGCCTTCCGGCAACAGGGCCACGGCCGCCGGCACCACATCCGACAGGATGCGCGCGCCCTGACTGCCGCCGATCACCACCATTGACATCGGATAGTCGCCCGGCGGGATATAGGGTGCCGAGGCCCGGTCGAGCACCGCCTGGCGCACCGGGTTGCCCACCGCCTCTCCTGTCACGCCACCCGGCAGCGCGGTCGGCCAGGTTCCGCAGGCCACCTTGTCCACCCGGCGCGCAAAAAGCTGGTTCACCCGGCCCAGGACGCCGTTCTGTTCATGGATCATCCGGGGCCGCCGCAGCACCCAGGCCGCCGACAAGGCCGGGATCGACGGATAGCCCCCGAAGCCCACCACCACCGCAGGCCGGTCGCGCAGTTGCGACCAGAGCGCGCCGATGACCCCGCCCAGGATGCGGAACGGCGCCACCAGCTTCGCCGCCGCCCCGCCCCGCGCGAAGGTCGCCGACGCCACCCGCTCCACCGCCACACCTGCCGGAAAGCCTCCCGCATAGCGCGCGCCCCGGTCGTCGGTGGACAGCTTCACCCGCCAGCCCCGCGCCAGCATCGCCTCGGCAAGCGCCTGCGCGGGGAACATGTGCCCCCCCGTGCCCCCCGCCGCGATGAGGAGAAGCTTCGCCATCAGACCACCGCCCCGAGGCCTGCCAGATGCGCCTTCCTCCCCCCGACGCGGAGGAGGGCCGGGGTGGAGGGGCTCACAGTCAGGACCATCACCGCCCCCGCCGGAAGACGTCGCTCATCTGGCCGCGGGGCCGCTCGCGCGTCAGCGCCAGAAGCATCCCCATCGTGATCCCCGCCGCGATGACCGACGACCCGCCGTAGCTCACGAAGGGCAAGGTCATGCCCTTCGCCGGCAGAAGCCTGACCGCCACGCCCATGTTGATCATCGCCTGCACCCCGAAGATGCAGGCCATGCCCGCCCCCGCCAGCCGCGCGAAGGGGTCGCGCTCCGGCAGCAGCCGCCACAGCGAGCGGACCACGATCACCCCGTAAAGGCCGATGATCGCCAGCACCAGGAGGAGGCCATATTCCTCGGCCGCCACCGCGATGATGAAATCGGTATGCGCGTCCGGCAGCGACCACTTCACCTGCCCCTCGCCCACGCCCACCCCGAAGAACCCGCCCTCCTGGATCGCGTTCGCCGCATAGCCAAGCTGGGTCCGCGGGTCCACCTCCGGGCTGAGGTATCCGTCGATCCGCCGGGCGAAATGCTCGCTCGTCTCGTAGAAGAACAGGCCCACAGCGAAGACAAGCCCCCCGACCACCCCGATCAGCAGCATCGGTGCCCCGCCCAGGAAATACACCACCCCCCAGGCAAAGAGCACCAGCGCCGCCTGCCCGAAATCCGGCTGCATCGCCAGGAACCCCACCACCACCAGCGTCAGCGCGAAACTGACCGTCTTTCCCGGCGGTCCCGCAAGGTCCTGGCTTGCCGCGATCAGCCATGCGACCACGATGACGAAGCCCGGCTTCAGGAATTCCGACGGCTGCAGGCTCGCGAACCCGAGCGAGAACCACCGCACCGCGCCCTTGCCGTAATCCGTCCCGAAGACCGGCAAGAGCATCAGCGCCACCAGCGCCAGCGCAAATCCCATCACGCCAATGCGGCGCACCATGTCCGGTGGCATCATCGACACCCCCAGCATGGCGACCAGCCCGATCCCGCCAAAGATCCCCTGCCGCTTCACATAGAAGAACGGCTCCAGATCGTTGCGCGTGGCCAGCGGCACGCTCGCCGCCAGACCGAGCAGGAGCCCGATCCCGAACAGGATGAACACGCAGGTCAGCGTCCACTTGTCGATTGTGCGCCACCAGCGCGGGATGACTGGCTCCGACACCCTCACGGGATTCGAGCCATAGACCATTTCAGTCATGGAAAACCGCCTGTTACGCCTGCTCTGCCCATGACGCCCGGGTGTGATCCCCAGGTCGTCGGCGATCAGCCTAGCCCCAATCGCCCCACAATTCCAGCACCGAATGCGACCCACCGTAGGTCGGGGTTCACCCCGACTCTTCCACCCCCATCACCCTTCAGGTCCCGCAACTCGCCCCAAGCGCCTCCCCGCCCCCTTTGTGGGGAGGGGACGGGGGTGGGGGGCACCCCGTCGCCCGCATTTCGTAGGTCGGGGCGTGCCCCGACGCCCCTACGCCTGCCCCGCCGCCCGCGCCTGATTGAGCCGGAAGAGCCGCGCCAGCACCTCATCCTCACTCATTCCCTTGGCCCAATCCTCCCCCCAGCCGTAAGCCTCGGCCACCGCCTGATCGAGCGCGGCATGCGCATGCACCAGCCAGGCCGGTCGCTGGTTGTAAAGATTGGTCAGCGTCCGGGTCTTGAGGATCGCCGCCGCCTTGTCGTCCTTGGGCAGGATGCGGTCAGGGTATCCCGCCACCACCTCGGGGACGCGAATGACAAGGTCGGGAGGGTTCAGCCAGTTCTCGCGGAGGTCGTTCAGCCGCGCCGCCGCAGCCGCAATCGCGATGGCCCGGGGGTCGGTGGCGTAGTCCTGTGCGGGGATGTCGGGGGTCAGGCCTTCCGGGAAGGGGAAGGTCTCGAAGGTGGTGGAGGGGGTATAGCGGGGCAAAGCTACATTGCGAAATGCAATCAGATTGCTAAAGATAGACACTGTCTTGGGTGTATGCACTTCATCTGGGGAAAAGGTTTGGCGGAAGATCGCTTTCACATTGCTGAGTGGTATGGGCACCCTTTCCATGGCTTGGGCAACTGGGACCGGGTGAAGCTCGCCCAGCATGAGGTTGGCGGGTCGGCTATGACCAAGGCAGACCTACTCCGAATGGTTGCTCTTGAGGCCCTTGCTGCGCTGGGCACCCTCAAGCCTCGCGACCATAGCCGACTTAACGATCTCCGGGCCAAGCTGACCAGGCAGCAGGCGGAGGAGCTTCCATGTCCATTCAGGGCCGACAGCCCGCATCCGACCTGTACCAAGCCCGGCGGCGTCTGCTCCATCCGCATCTTCAAGGAGGAGCGCGGCGTTGTCGCGCCGATTGACGGCAGCCGGGGGCGGCTCCGGGCTCTCTGCCCGTGGCGCTTCCATCAGGACGGAACGGCATTCGACAAGATCGGGGAGCGGCTGTTGTCTGACCCGACGCCCACGCGAGCGGGTGAGGTCGGCTTCCTTGAGTCCACGGGCAACCTCGACAGTGACGCCGGCGAAGATGTGGGGCGCATTGACATGATCCTTGTGAAGTCCAACGCAGCCCCCGGGGCTCCGATGGACTGGGTGGCCGTTGAGGTGCAGGCGGTTTACTTCTCTGGCAAGCGGATGAGCATTGAGTTTGAGCACCTACTGAAAACACAGGGCAAGCTGTCGATGGCCCGGGAAAAGCGCCGCCCGGACTACCGCAGCAGCGGCGTCAAGCGCCTCATGCCACAGTTGCTGACCAAGGTTCCGACGCTTCGCCGGTGGGGCAAAAAGATGGCTGTTGTTGTTGACGCGCCGTTCTTCCACTCCATGGGCGCGATGGAGCGGGTCAAGGACGTCTCGAACGCGGACATTGTCTGGTTCCTCGTCGACTTCGTGGAAGACCCCAGCGGGGGGCGGTTTCGGCTGGAAGTCGTGGAGGAGTTTTTTACCACGCTTGAAAGCGCCACCCTTGGGCTGACCGGTGGTATCCCCGTGTCGCAGGGGAATTTTGAGACGCGGATCAAGGCGAAGGCCCAGAAATAGGCGTTGCCCGGTTAACCCTCTGTAAGGTAGTACTGGGACAAAATGAGAACAAACAGACAGGCGGGACCCATGGAGTATACAGCGATTGACCTTTTCTGCGGGGCTGGCGGGCTCTCCGCCGGGCTGGAAATGGCTGGGTTCAAGGTTCTGGCTGGTAGTGACCTTTTCGCAGCCGCTGGCGAGACGTTCACCAGGACACACCCCAACGCCAAGTTCATTTCCGGCCCTATTGAGAGCCTGTCCGTCACAGACCTGATGGCACAGACCGGCCTCCGGCGCGGAGAACTCACGGTGCTAGTCGGTGGTCCGCCCTGTCAGGCCTATTCGGTTTACAACCACCAGCGCGGGATGCACGACGCCCGGGCCACCCTGTTCAAGGAGTACCTTCGGATTGTGGACGGCCTGCGCCCGGAGTGGATCGTGATGGAGAACGTCACCGGCATCTTCTCTATCGGTGGGGGCGAAGCCGTCCGGGCCATCAAGGCGGAGCTTGGCGCGCTGGGCTATGAGGTCAAGGAACAGGTCTTGAAATCGGAGGACTACGGAGTGCCGCAAGAGCGGCGGCGTGTGGTGTTTATCGGCAACCGGGTTGGCGCGCCCATCTCGCACCCGGCACCCACGCACGGCCCTGGGCTGGAGCCCTTCACCACGATCAAGGACGCCATTGGCGACCTGCCCCCCGTGGGCAACGGGGAGGATCGCGGGCGCGTCCCCTATCTTGACGGCAAGCCCAGCCCCTACCAGCGGCTGATGCGCGGCAATGCCGCCACCGTGTCGGACCACGCCGCGCCGAAACTGGGGGCGGTCAACATCCAGCGCCTTGCCCACATCCCGCCGGGCGGAAGCTGGCGCGACATTCCCTTTGACCTCCTCCCCGCCGGGATGAAGCGGGCCAAGCGGTCAGACCATACTAAGCGCTACGGGCGGATGACGTGGGAAGGGCTTTCGTGCACTGTCCTAACCAAGTGTGACATACACTGGGGGGCCTACATACACCCCGAACAGGACCGTGCGATCACGGTTAGGGAAGCCGCTCGCCTGCAAGCATTTCCCGATTGGTTCGAGTTTTCTGGCTCACGTACCGAACAATATGTCCAAATCGGCAACGCGGTTCCGCCACTTCTCGGCAAGGCGATTGGTGATCATTTGATGGCGTCGCTGGCGCGAGCTCAGGGCCAAGCTGCCTGAGCGCTTTGCGCTACTATCCTGTCCTTCCGCCAGACATCTGCCCAGCCCTCGCCGCCGCCCGCCTTGGACACGCCATGCTCGAAGGCGAACCATTCGTCCTTCTTGTCGGCAGCGACGGGGTCGGGCAGGCCCAGCAGGCGGCACAGGTCGTTGAAATGCGACTGGCTGGCCGAGCGCTCCTTCAGCTCGACGCCCTGCCATTTCGTGATGAACTCGTCCGGCGTCATGCCCCTGTCCCTGCCCCGATGCCCGCACTAGACCCCGTGCCCGTGGCTTTGGTCAATGGCGCGCTCCGGATGCTCGGGCAAAGGTTGCCGAAGCATTAACGCCCACAGCCAACCCCTTGAAAACAAACGATCCGAAAATCTGCCCACGCGTGGGCACCCTTCACACCCCATAGACCCGCCGCGCCGTCCCGGTCCCGACCCAGGCCCGCTCGGCCTCGCTCAGCCCCGCCAAAAGTTCCCCCGTCATGCCGATCCACCCCGGCAACCCGGCCCCGAGGTTCACCACCGGCCAGTCGCTCCCCCAGAGCATCCTCTCCGGCCCGAAGAGGGTCAGCAGCCGGTCGACATAGGCCCGGATCGCCCCCACCCCCGCACCGGGGGCCGCATAGGCGGTGATCCCCGACAGCTTGACGACCACGTTCGGGAAGGCCGCGAAGGCCGTCACCCCGGCGTCCCACGCCTCCCACTCCGCCGCCGCGACATCGGGCACCCCGCAGTGATCCAGGATGAAGCTCTGGTCCGGGCAGGCCTGCAGAAGGGGGAGGCCGACGGGGACCAACTGCCGGGCCAGGAAGTTGAGGTCGAACGGATACCCCGCCCGCCCGATCTTCCGCAGGTTCCGGCGGAAGGTTTCCGTCTCTGACACCCCGTCCGGCACGACATGCAGGATGCGGCGGAAGCCGACGGTTTTCAAGGACTTGGCTTCCTCCAGCCAGGCGTCGAAACCCTCATCCGCCTCCGGCCGGATCGAGGCGATCTGCCCCAGAAACCCGTCCATCCCGGCCACCAGCCGCGCCTCGGTCTGGTAGTCGGCGTCATCGACCCCGGTTTCCATGAAGATCGACCCCACAACCCCCTGCCCCGCCGTCAGCCGGGCATAGTCCCCTCGGGTGAAATCTCCCTTTGCAAGCAAGGGGATATCGGCGGTCCAGCCGTAGCCGAGGCGATCCCTCAGGATCAGATGCTGGTGCGTGTCGATGAGGTTCATGCCCGCTGCCCCCCTTTCAGGCCGTGGTGATCAGATAGTCCGCCGGGGCCGACCCGTCCCGGACCAGACGACCGTTCGGAAGGTCATTTTCTTCAAGTTTTTCAATGATTTCCGGCTCGGACAGACCCAAGCGTTCCCACCTGCCCCGAAGGCGGGCGCGCAAGGTGTGTTCGGGGACGTCGATCCGCACGGTCAGGTCGAAGAGCGGGCGCAGGCGGTTCCAGGGGGAGCGGTCAAGGAGGAGCCAGTTGCCTTCGACCACGATCACGCCGACCGAAGCCGGGATCGCCCGGGCCCCCGCGCGGGCGATTTCGATCTTGCGGTCGAAGACCGGGACGAAGACCTCGGGCTCGTCACGGGCGCGCAGGCGCTGCAGGGTGTGGGCAAGTCCGCCAACATCAAAGGTGTGCGGCGCGCCTTTGCGCGGGCGGAGGCCGGCCGGGACAAGGTATTGATCATCATAGTGAAATCCGTCCATGGGCAGGACAGCCGCGAGGCCGGGTTGCCGACCGTTCAGCTTGCCCGCCAGCTTGTCGGCCAGGGTGGATTTGCCGGATCCCGGTGCGCCTGCAAGGGCGGCTATCACCCGGTCGCCAGTCGCAGCGCGGGTCTGCAGCAGATCGGCGAGCGCCGCTATGTCGATGAAGGTCCCGGCCATGATCCCCCCTCCCATAGGGTTTGGCGAAGCATGCGCAGCACGGGGGAAAGGCGCAAGGTCGGAGGGGTGGTTGATGAGATGTAAACGGGATCAGACGCAAGGGGCAGGCCTGTCGTCGTGATGCGTCGTAAGCAATTGGGAACGCTATGTTTACCCGGCTTGCTTCGGAGAGGCAAAGCGTATGGAAACCGTATGGATTGCATATGGGTTGCGGCCATACGCACTCTGGGCACCGGGGTCGTTAACCATCGGCTCGAATCGAGAGAGGAGTCGGGGCACGCCCTGACCTACGCTGTCGGGGTCAGAAGGGGACTTCGTCGACCTGATCGGCGGGGATGACCCAGCGGGCGACGATCTTTTTCGATCCGGCATGGTCGAACTCGACGTCCAGTTTGTCGCCTTCGATCGCGATAATCTCGCCATAGCCGAATTTCTGGTGGAACACCCGGTCGCCGAGGACGTAGGGCGAGACGGCTTCGGCGTCGATCACCATATGCCGCGCCTCGACCGGCTGGCGGATCGAGCGCTGCGACTGGTTTTCCTGCATCCGCTTCCAGCCGGGGGAATTGTAGACATCGGCCTTGGAGACGCGATCCTCCATGCTGGAGCCGAAGCCCACAGGTGCCGCAGCCCCGAAGCCGCCGCCATAGAGGCCGGGGGCGGTCAGGACCTCGACATGATCGGCGGGCAGTTCGTCGATGAAGCGGCTGGGCAACTGGCTTTGCCATTGGCCGTAGACCCGGCGGTTGGAGGCGAAGCTGATGGTGCAAAGCACTTCGGCGCGGGTGATGCCGACGTAGGCGAGGCGGCGTTCCTCCTCCAGCCCCTTGAGCCCGCTTTCATCCATGCTGCGCTGGCTGGGGAAAAGGCCATCCTCCCAGCCCGGCAGGAAGACGACCGGAAACTCCAGCCCCTTGGCGGCGTGGAGGGTCATGATGGTGACCTTTTCCTCGGCCCCTTCGCTTTCGTTGTCCATGATAAGGGAGACGTGTTCGAGAAAGCCCTGCAGGTTGTCGAACTGTTCCAGTGCCTTGATCAGTTCCTTGAGGTTGTCGAGCCGCCCCGGAGCCTCGGGCGTCTTGTCGGCCTGCCACATGCCGGTGTAGCCGCTCTCGTCCAGGATCGTTTCGGCCAGGCGGATATGGTCATACTCGGGGTGCTGGGTTGCCAGGTGCCAGCGGTCCACGCCTTCGACGAAGGCCCGGAGTTGCGCGGCCCCCTTGCCGCCGAAGACGCCCCCGGCGACGGCCTCGCGCGCGCCGTCCAGAAGCGGGACCCCTGCCCCGCGCGCCAGGCGCTGGATGTCGGCTTGCGCCTTGTCGCCAAGGCCGCGTTTCGGCAGGTTCACCACCCGTTCGAAGGCAAGATCGTCGTCGGGGCTGACGGCGAGTCGGAAATAGGCCATGGCGTCGCGGATTTCGGCGCGTTCATAGAAGCGCGGGCCGCCGATCACGCGATACGGCAGGCCGATGGTCAGGAAGCGGTCCTCGAAGGCGCGCATCTGGTGGCTGGCGCGGACGAGGATGGCCTGGTGGTTCAGGTCCACGGGCGTCATCCCGCGCGTGCCGCGCTGGATGGCTTCAACTTCCTCGCCGATCCAGCGCGCCTCTTCCTCGCCGTCCCAATGGCCGATGAGGCGGACCTTTTCCCCCGGCTCCCCCGCCGTCCACAGCGTCTTTCCCAGTCGCCCGGCGTTCCTGGCGATGATGCCGGAGGCGGTGGCGAGGATATGGCCGGTGGAGCGGTAGTTCTGTTCGAGGCGGATCACGGTCGCGCCGGGAAAATCCTTTTCAAACCGCAGGATGTTGCCGACCTCGGCCCCGCGCCAGCCGTAGATCGACTGGTCGTCGTCGCCGACGCAGCAGATGTTCTTGTGCGCCTGGGCCAGCAGCCGCAGCCAGAGGTACTGGGCGACGTTGGTGTCCTGGTATTCGTCGACGAGGATGTAGCGGAACCAGCGCTGGTATTGCTGCAGGACGTCCGGGTGCGTCTGGAAGAGGGTGACGCAATGCAGGAGGAGGTCGCCGAAATCCACCGCGTTCAGGGTTTTGAGGCGGTCCTGATAGGCCTCGTAAAGCTCGGTCCCGCGGTTGTTGTAGGCAGAAGCGTCGGCAGAGGGCACGCGGTCCGGCGTCAGGGCGCGGTTCTTCCAGCCGTCGATGAGGGAGGCGAGGAGCCGGGCGGGCCAGCGCTTTTCGTCGATATTGGCGGCGAGGACCAGTTGCTTCAGAAGGCGCAGCTGGTCGTCGGTGTCCAGGATGGTGAAGTTCGGTTTCAGTCCCACAAGTTCGGCGTGGCGACGGAGGATCTTCACGGACAGCGCGTGGAAGGTGCCCATCCAGGGCATGCCTTCGGCGACCTCGCCCAGCATGCGGTGGACGCGGTCCTTCATCTCGCGCGCGGCCTTGTTGGTGAAGGTCACGGCCAGGATTTCGTTCGGGCGGGCTTTCGACAGGCGCAGGAGATGCACGATCCGGGCGGTGAGCGCCCTGGTCTTGCCGGTGCCCGCGCCCGCCAGCATCAGGACGGGGCCATCCAGCGCCTGAACCGCGGCGCGTTGGGCGGGGTTCAGGTCATCGAGGTAGGATTGACCCGGCACCGGACCGCCCCGGCCCGCCAGCGCCCGCTGCGACAGGGGCACAGGGGTGGACGCGGCGGCAGGGGCCTGATCTTCGTCCCGTGAGTTCATGGCGCGGGAGTATAGCCGGAAAGCCGGCAAGGGAAAGTCCTTGGTTCGCCGAATGTTCGCATGGCGTCGTGGCGCGGGTTCCACGGGTCATGGAAGCGAAACGAACCTGCCACAATCTTGACAATTGGAGGCATTACGCGCGTCTATCGAGCGACGTGGCGTTCGTGGTCCGGTTCAGGAGCCTATCTTGGTCACATTTTCCGATCCGCTGGTTTCCAGCCAATGGCATTTGCGGCTTCTGGGCGACATCAACACGATATGGAACGAATACTCGGGGGCCGGGATCACCGTCGGCATTTATGACGACGGGCTGCAGTGGGATCATCCGGACCTGGACGGCAATTACGACGCATCGCTGGAATTCGAATATGGCGGCGAGCTTTACGACCCCTATCCGATCGATCTGTTCGAGGACGGCCACGGCACCTCAGTTGCGGGGATCATCGGGGCGGAAGCGGGGAACGGGATCGGCGGGGTGGGCGTCGCCTGGGGGGCGTCGCTGACCGGGGTGAACTATCTGGCGGATTTCCGGGTCTGGGCCGATCCGGCGCTGGAAGAGGCGATGTTCCGCTATGCTGCCAGTTTCGACATCATGTCGAACAGCTGGGGCTACGATCCGTTCTTCGACCCGGCGTTCAACCGGAACGACACCGGGTCCTACGGGGCGGAAGTCGAAAGCCGGATGGCCGACATCGCAGCACTGGGCCGGGACGGGCTTGGCACGATCATCGTCAAGGCGGCGGGCAATGACGCCTACAACGCCAATGGCGAGGGGCTGAACGGGTCGCGCTTCGTGATCAGCGTGGGCGCGCTGACCTCGACCGGGCAGATCACCGACTATTCCAACTATGGCAGCAATATCCTGGTGTCGGCAGGCGCGGCGGCGGTCACGACGGACCTGACGGGGGTGTTCGGCTACAACAATGCCTCCGGCGCTGCCGGGAACTATGCGAACGATTTCGGCGGCACGTCGGCTGCGACCCCGGTGGTATCGGGGGTGATCGCGCTGATGCTGGAGGCGAACGGCGACCTTGGCTGGCGCGATGTGCGCGAGATCCTGGCGACCTCGGCCAAGCTGACCGGGTCGGTGGTGACGGGGAACACGACGGACGAGACGGTGCCGACGGATTTCCAGGCGAACACCGGGGTCGGCGACACCTGGAACGATGGCGGGCGGGCGTTCTCGAACGACTACGGCTTCGGCCGGGTCGATGCCTTTGCCGCGGTGCGGATGGCGGAGGCCTGGGCCTTGTGGGCCGACGGGGCCGAGACGAGCGCGAACGAAGTGTCCTACGAGCGGACCGCGGCGGAGTTCCCGTCGGGGCCGTTCCCGTCCGTGTCCGATCCGTTCGAGCTGGAGATGGACGAGGAGATGTGGATCGAGAATCTCGATGTCACCATCGGCTTCGACTTCACGCTGGACGATCCGGGCACCCAGTATGTCGAGTACTATCTGGTCGCGCCGGACGGAACCGAGTTCTATCTCGGCAGCACGAATGATCTTGGGCTGCAGCCCGGCATTCCCTACACGATCTGGCCCACGACCTGGACCTTCGGGGTCAGCCATGCCCTTGGGATGGCGGCCGCAGGCATCTGGCAGCTTTACACGCTGACCAACCTGACCTGGAGCGGCGGGGGCGACGGCGTCACCGAGTTTTCGATCGACTTCTACGGGCGCGAGACGGACAGCGACAACGTCCACACCATCACCCAGGACTATCTTCTGGCGCAGAGCCGGGATGGCAACGGCACGCGCGACCGGGTGATCGACGACAACAACGGCGGCGAGGACTGGCTGAACATGTCGGCCATCGCTGGCGCGGTGACGGCGAACATCGCAGGCGG
>JBIJDO010000461.1:0-3909 GCA_044344105.1 Tabrizicola sp. | reverse complement strand
TCGTGACCGGCGACGGCGCGGATTCGATCACCGGCTCGGTCTGGGCCAACGAACTTTACGGCATGCGCGGCAACGACACGATCAACGGACTTGCAGGAGACGATACGATGGACGGTGGTGCGGGTAACGATCTCCTTCGGGGCGATGAGGGCAACGACAGCATCCGGGGGCTCGCTGGCAACGACACGCTTTACGGCGGGCTTGGCGTCGACACCCTTGAGGGCGGCGAAGGCAACGACCGGCTGTTCGGCGAGGGCGACACCGACCTTCTGTACGGCGGCACGGGCAATGACAGCCTGAACGGCGGAGCCGGGGATGATTTCCTGTACTCCGAGCAGGGCAATGACACTGTCCTTGGCGACCTTGGCAATGACGTGATCGGCGGCGGTGACGGCAATGACAGCCTGAATGGCGGCACCGGCAACGATGTCATCGAGGGTGACGGCAACAACGACAGCATCGCGGGCGGGGACGGCAACGACGTCCTGTTCGGCGGCCTTGTCAACGACACGGTTCTTGGTGACGCCGGGAACGACAGCCTGTACGGCGGGCAGGGAAATGACAGCCTGAACGGCGGGGCGAACGACGACCTTGTCGAAGCTGACGACGGCAACGACACCCTGCTTGGCGACATAGGCAATGACACGCTCTTGGCCGGTGATGGCAACGACAGCCTGAACGGTGGCACAGGCAACGACCTTCTGATCGCCGACGATGGCAACGACACGCTCTTGGGCGGCGACGGCAACGACACCATGGTGGGCGACGGCGGCAACGACAGCATTGTCGGGGGCACGGGCGACGACCTTTCCGAAGGCGGGTCGGGCAACGACACGATCCTTGGGGAAGCCGGAAACGACACGCTTGCGGGCAATGACGGCAACGACAGCCTGAACGGCGGCCTTGGGAATGACCAGCTTGGTGGCCTGGAAGGCAACGACACCCTGATCGGCGATGCGGGCAACGACAGCCTGGACGGCGGCGCGGACAACGACAGCCTCAACGGCGGCGCTGGCAACGACAGCGTCTTTGCGGGCGAAGGCAACGATACCCTCATCGGCGATCTTGGCGACGATACCCTGGATGGCTGGATCGGCAACGACAGCCTGAACGGTGGGGCCGGCAACGATTCCATGTTCGGGTACGACGGCAACGACACCCTCTTGGGAGATTTGGGCAACGACTCGCTTTTCGGCGAGGAAGGCAACGACAGCCTGAATGGCGGGGCGGATCAGGATTCTCTTTATGGCAGCGGCGGCAACGACACACTTCTGGGTCTGACCGGGAATGACAGGCTGTTCGGCGGCGAGGATGCCGATACGCTCGACGGCGGCGACGGCAATGACACACTGGCGGGTGGCGACGGCAACGACACGCTGAACGGCGGGATTGGTCTTGACGTTGCGAGCTATCAGGACGTGTCCGGATCGGTGCTTGTCGACCTTGCTACACCGACGCTGAATGCCGGGGACGCGATTGGCGATGTGCTGGTCTCGATCGAAGGCGTCATCGGGTCGGATGAAAGCGACACGCTGCGTGGCGACGCGCTGGCGAACCTTCTGAGCGGTCTGGACGGAGCGGATTTGCTGGAGGGCCGGGTCGGCAATGACACGCTGCTGGGCGGCGGGGGCACCGACACCCTGGTTGGTGGCGACGGCAATGACAGCCTGAGCGGTGAGTTCGACGGCGACCTTCTCTATGGCGGCCTTGGCAACGACACGGCCTTTGGCGATGCCGGGGCGGATACGCTGTTCGGCGGGGACGGCAACGACCGGCTGAACGGCGGCGCGGATGGCGACAGCCTGTCTGGCGACAGCGGCAACGACACGGCCTTCGGCGATGCGGGAGAGGATACTCTGGCAGGCGGCGAGGGCAACGACAGCCTGAACGGAGGGGCCGATGGTGACACTGTCTCGGGCGATGCGGGCAATGACACCCTCTTGGGCGATACCGGAGAGGACCTGCTCTATGGCGGCACCGGGAACGACAGTCTTCTGGGCGGCACCGGCGACGACACGCTCTGGGGCGAGCAGGGCAACGACACGGTCCTGGGCGAGGCGGGCAATGACCTGATCCGCGGCGGAGACGGCAATGACAGCCTGAACGGGGGCGCGGACAATGACGGCCTGATCGGCGACGCGGGCAACGACAGTCTGGCCGGAGGCGACGGCAACGACGAACTGTCCGGCGGCGAGGGCAACGACACCGCTCTGGGCGACGCCGGAAGCGACTTCCTGGAGGGCGGCATCGGCAACGACAGCCTGAACGGGGGCGCGGGCAATGACGAAATTGCGGGCGACGCCGGCAACGACACGGTGCTGGGCGGCGACGGCGACGACTATGCCGAAGGCGGGGACGGCAATGACAGCCTGAACGCCGGACTTGGCAACGATGTCCTGGAAGGCAACGACGGCAACGACACGCTTCTCGGCGATGTCGGTGCGGACAGTCTTTATGGCGGCGACGGCAACGACAGCATCAGCGGCGGGAACGACGCAGATTCGGTGTCGGCTGGCGACGGACGCGACACGGTCCTGGGCGGCGCGGGCAACGACGAGCTGAGCGGCGGCGTGGGCAACGACACCGTGCTGGGCGAGGCTGGCAATGACGAGTTGTACGGCGGGGCCGACAACGACAGCGTCAACGGCGGGGCGGATCAGGACACGATCAATGGCAACGACGGCAACGATACGCTCCTGGGCGATGTCGGCAACGACGTGCTCTTCGGCGGCTCGGGTCGGGACAGCCTGAACGGCGGCAGCGGCAATGATGCGCTGTACGGCGACGAGGATGACGACACGCTGCTTGGCGACATCGGCAATGACGAGCTGGTCGGTGACGATGGAAACGACCGGCTGGATGGCGGCACGGGCAACGATTACCTGCAGGGCAGCGACGGCGACGACACGCTTCTGGGGCAGGTCGGCAACGACTGGCTGGAGGGCAACGTCGGCAACGACCGGCTGGAAGGCGGCGACGGGAATGACACGCTGCAAGGTGGTGCGGGCGGAAGCGACACGCTGATCGGCGGCACCGGCATCGACGTCGCCAGCTTTGCCGATCAGGCTGAGCCGCTTCTTCTGGACCTGAGCCTTCTGGTGGCGGGCAGCGGCATACTTCTGGGCGACAGCCTCAGCGGCATCGAGGGCCTTTTGGGCACCGAGAGCGGCGATACGCTGCTTGGTGACGGGGTCGCGAACATGCTGGTCGGCGGCGGGAACGATTCCATCGACGGTCGGGTCGGCAACGACACTCTGCTCGGTGAGGCGGGCAACGATTCGCTTTACGGCGGCGACGGCAGCGACAGCCTGTCCGGCGGGCTGGACCTGGACCGGCTGGAAGGCGGGATCGGCAACGACACGCTGGACGGCGGCGAGGCGGGCGACGACCTTTATGGCGGGGACGGCAACGACCGGATCCTGGGCGGAACGGGCAATGACACGGTGCGCGGCGGTCTGGGCAATGAAAGCATTGTCGGCGGCGAGGGCGACGACAACCTGCAGCCGGAACAGGGCAACGACACCGTTCTGGGCGAGGGCGGCAACGACTCGATCCGCGGCGGCGACGGCAACGACAGCCTGAACGGCGGGGCGGATCAAGACACGATCTCTGGCGACAGCGGCAATGACGTGCTGATCGGCGGCGACGGCAACGACGACCTGAACGGCGGGCGGGACAACGACACCCTGACCGGCGATGCGGGCATCGACAGCCTGGTCGGCGGGATCGGCAACGACAGCCTGTCCGGCGGGACCGACAGCGACACGCTGGAAGGCGAGGACGGCAACGACACGCTTCTGGGCGGCACCGGCAACGACCGGCTCCTGGGCGGTCAGGACAACGACCGGCTGGACGGCGGCACCGGCGATGACAGCCTGGACGGCGCGACCGGGAACGACAACCTGATCG
>JBIJDO010000375.1:0-3353 GCA_044344105.1 Tabrizicola sp. | reverse complement strand
AAGAAATGCAGTTTGAAATAGTCGCCGTGAGTTCTATCGTGACCGTGATTTTCGTCGTTGCGATATCGCTCGTTTACCGCGACCACTGGTAAAAGCGATTGCTTCATTCCCGTTGGTGGCGTCTTTGGAATGGTCAAACAGACAGGGCAAGTGACCTGATCGGTCGCCTGTTTCGCGACCTGAAGGCAGATGAACAGGGCAACTCCGTGGTAGTACCGCTACGAAGCGGTCTGTTGAGCTTGCGCATCTACATAGAGCAGAACCGGGGTTCGATCGCCGATTCCGGCGCAGGGATATCTCGAAAGGAAACGGGTCGCCTCCACGGCCGCTGAAGCGAGTGCCAAGAACCTGATCGCAAGACGGCCGGTCAAGAATCAGCAGATGCGTTGGTCTGAAAGAGGGGCAAACATGCTACTTCAAGCTCGTGTCGCCATCGCAAACGGCGACCTTGCAGGCCGTCTCGCCTATCAGCTGCCAATTCAACCAGGGCAGAGCCCCCACTTCGCCTTTCGTGCCTGTCCCGCTCTTTCAGCGTACCGCATGACCCTAGGTAGTTGAACGGTCCCGTGGGGGTGTCACACGTCTTGGCATCTATGCCAAGCGTCCATCAAAGCATCAAGGTGCAGCGTTGACAGGCGAATTGCGAGTCGATAGCTTACACTT
The DNA here is from genome assembly GCA_044344105.1 of Tabrizicola sp. Classification (GTDB taxonomy): domain Bacteria; phylum Pseudomonadota; class Alphaproteobacteria; order Rhodobacterales; family Rhodobacteraceae; genus Tabrizicola. Next base: position 2,690 of record JBIJDO010000375.1, on the reverse strand, counting down.
TATGTAATGAATTATACTAATCATAATTCACCAATTGTCGTGTCAGGGAGGGAACCATGGCCATGCAGGATACACGCGTCATTGTTTTTGGTATCGGATCAGTTGGAAAAGAAGTGGTCAAAGCCCTGTCAACGAAAAGGGGGCTGAAGATCGTTGGTGCATTGGACAAGGGGCCTGTGGCTGGGCGAGATCTGGGCGAAGTCGCTGGGCTAGGTCGCAACTTGGGTATCTTGATCTCGAACGATGAGGATGAGCTGTTTGCATCCACCAAAGCTGATGTCTTGATCCATACGACGACAACGCACGTCGCAGACACCTATCAACAATTGAAAAAGCCGCTGGCCGCCGGGATCAACGTGATCACCGCTGCCGAAGAGATGTCCAGCCCGGCGACTTATGATCCAGAGGCCACCAACCTCTTGGACGAACTTGCCCGCAAACACGGTGTTGCCGTTTTGGGAACTGGGTTGTGGCCGACCTATGTGGATATCGATATTCCCCTGCTCCTGAGTGCGGGGAGCAGGGATGTGCAGAGCATCAAATACTGTCGGCACGGGGACTTCCGCGCCTATATGGGCAGCGTCGTGGCCAAGCACTTCGGAATGGGCGTCACCAAAGAGGCTTATGCCCAAGGGGTCAAGGACGGGGTCATTGTCGGCCACGTCGGATTCGAAGGGTCATTCGAGCGCTTGGGTCATTACTTTGGCTGGACGATTGACAAGGTCACCAAGGACGAAGCGCAATTCTACGGGGCAGGGGGCACAACGACCGGCATCCGGACCATCGCGCGCGGCTGGGAAAAGGGCGTTCAGCGGATCGAGATGGAGATACACGTCTGCATCGACGAGGGTTGGGAAACCTACGACAAATTTGACATCGAGGCCGAGGTTCCGACCCACATGATCATTAAGCCAGCGCTATACGGCACCCGCCCGGTGGCCAATGTGCTGGTCAACCATATCCCTAGCCTGCTTCAGGCCAAGCCCGGCATCGTGATGCGCTCGACAGTCGGCGCCTTTTCTTTTGGTGGCGAAGTCGGCAAGTATATTGATGAACGCGAGTAACTGGTCGGTCGAGATGGATTTTAAGTTCCATACGCTTGACGTTTTCACGACCCGCCGCTTTGGCGGTAACCCGTTGGGCGTCGTGCTGGGGGCTGACGCGCTCTCGACCGAAGAGATGCAAACCATCGCGCGCGAATTCAATCTGGCAGAGACAATTTTTGTCCGAAAGCCCAAGGACCCGGCGCATACGGCCAGCGTCCGGATATTCTTTCCCACGGATGAGATACCCTTCGCCGGGCATCCGACGGTCGGCTGTGCCATCCTTCTGGCCGAAATGCAGTATGGCACGGGCAAGCCTTTCGAGACTGAGATCCTTCTGGAAGAGGTCGCGGGGCTGGTTCCGGTGACGGTGCGCAACACGGGCGGCGCGACTTGGGCGCAGTTTACGGCTCCAGTTGTTCCGTACTCCGTCCCAGCTCCGCTGCCTTCGGTGCAGGATGTGGCCGTAGCTTTGGGTCTTGACCCACTGGACATCTGTCCGGGTGGTGAGCCCGTAGGCCTGCACGAAGGCGGACCAAGGTTCTTCTATGTGCCCATCGCTTCGCGCGAAGCCATGGCTCGGGCGCGCCCGCAGGAACCGCATTGGACTAACATCTTGAACGCGTTGGGGACTGTCGGCGGCTATCTTTATGCCAAGGGCGGCCAAAGCCCAGCCTCCGACTATCGAACCCGGATGTTCAATCCTTCAGGCGAGGGCATCGAAGATCCGGCTACGGGTTCGGCGGCGGCCCTTTTCGCGTCCCAACTTTACCAGACCCTTGATCTGAAAGATGGCACTCATGCTTTCCGGCTGGAGCAAGGCTATGAGATGGGCCGGCCTTCCGACATCGATATGGAAGCGGACGTTCAGAACGGCAAACTTGTTGCGGTCCGTGTTGCGGGAAGTGCTGTAAGAGTGATGGAGGGGCAGCTGTCCCTTTAAGGGATGATTTGCGGAAAGGAGCAGTAATGAGCGCTGAAGCCAAATTGAAGGAAATAGGCATTAGCCTGCCCGAAGTGCCGGGTCCGATTGGCAACTTCGTGCCTGGCGTGTTGCACAATGGACTGCTTTACATGTCAGGTGAGGGGCCGCTTATCGACCTTCAAACCTCGGCCACAGGTGTGGTTGGGCAGGACGTGTCTGTCGAAGAGGCCTATCAGCATGCGCGCCTTACAGGACTTGCGATGCTGGCCTCGGTGCGGCGGATCCTTGGCTCACTGGACCGGGTCGAGCGGATCTTGTCCGTGCATGGCATGGTCAATGCTGTGCCTGATTTCAAACAACACCCGAAGGTGATGAACGGCTTTTCAGATCTGATGGTCCAGCTTTTTGGGGAGAACGGTCGACATGCGCGGGCTGCCGTGGGGATGGGATCGCTTCCCGATGGGATAACAGTCGAAGTCACGGCGATCTTTGCGGTCAGACCTTGAGGCGGAGTTGCCATGCATGACGACTGGCTAAATGCCAACCATCCCCGGTTCACCGCCATCCGGCGCGATCTGCATCAGCACCCCGAGCTGGAGTTCGCAGAACACCGCACCAGCGCCTTTGTGGCCTCCGAACTGCAACGGTTCGGATATGCCGTCACGACCGGCATTGCCAAAACCGGGGTCGTGGGCAGCTTGCAGCGGGGCAAGGGCAACCGC
>JBIJDO010000417.1:0-2889 GCA_044344105.1 Tabrizicola sp. | reverse complement strand
CCCGGAAGAATACACCGGCGGCGTCATCGGCGACCTGACCTCGCGTCGGGGCATGATCAACGGACAGGACAGCCGCGGCAACGCGAACGTCATCGCCGCGATGGTGCCCTTGGCCAACATGTTCGGCTACATCAACCAGCTGCGCTCGATGACCTCGGGCCGTGCTGTGTTCTCGATGGAGTTCGACCATTACGACACGGTCCCGGAGAACCTGAGCCAGGAAATCCAGAAGAAATACGCATGACGGTGCGGCGGGAACTCCCCGCCCTACCACCCCGTAGGCCGGGCTTCAGACCGGCGCATCTGAACCAATAGGAGAAGCCATCATGGCGAAGGCAAAGTTTGAACGTAACAAGCCGCATGTGAACATCGGGACCATCGGCCACGTTGACCACGGCAAGACGACGCTGACGGCGGCGATCACCAAGTATTTCGGCGAATTCAAGGCCTACGACCAGATCGACGGCGCACCCGAGGAGCGGGCTCGCGGCATCACGATCTCGACCGCGCATGTGGAATACGAGACGGAAGCCCGTCACTACGCCCATGTCGACTGCCCCGGCCACGCCGACTATGTGAAGAACATGATCACCGGTGCCGCGCAGATGGACGGCGCGATCCTGGTCTGCGCCGCCTCGGACGGCCCAATGCCGCAGACGCGCGAGCACATCCTCCTCGGCCGTCAGGTCGGCATTCCCTACATGGTGGTCTATCTGAACAAGATCGACCTCGTGGATGACGAGGAACTGCTTGAGCTGGTGGAAATGGAAGTGCGCGAGCTTCTGTCGTCCTACGAATACCCCGGCGACGACATTCCGATCATCAAGGGCTCGGCCCACCAGGCGATGATCGGCGAGCGCAAGGACATCGGCGAGGATTCGATCCGCGCGCTGATGGCCGCTGTCGACAGCTACATCCCGACCCCGGCCCGCGCCGTGGACCAGCCGTTCCTGATGCCGATCGAGGACGTGTTCTCGATCAGCGGTAGGGGCACGGTCGTGACCGGCCGGATCGAGCGCGGCGTGATCAACGTTGGCGACGAGGTCGAGATCGTCGGCATCAAGGACACCAAGAAGTCGGTCTGCACCGGCGTCGAGATGTTCCGCAAGCTCCTTGACCGGGGCGAGGCGGGCGACAACGTCGGCGTTCTCCTCCGCGGCATCGACCGCGAGGGCGTGGAGCGGGGCCAGGTGCTGTGCAAGCCGAAGTCGGTGAACCCGCACACCAAGTTCGAAGCGGAAGCCTACATCCTGACCAAGGAGGAAGGCGGCCGCCACACGCCGTTCTTCGCGAACTACCGGCCGCAGTTCTACTTCCGCACCACCGACGTGACCGGGACGGTTCAGCTTCCCGAGGGCACCGAGATGGTGATGCCGGGTGACAACCTGAAGTTCGTCGTCGAACTGATCGCGCCGATCGCGATGGAGGAGAAACTCCGCTTCGCCATCCGCGAAGGCGGCCGCACCGTCGGCGCCGGCGTGGTGTCGAAGATCATCGCGTAAGGCTCACCAATCCTGTGCTATCGTCAAGGCCGTCCAGTTTGGGCGGCCTCGACCTTTTTTTGGGGTTTGCAATGACCCACTTCAGACCGCTTTTCTCCATGTTTCTCTGCCTTTGCGGCGCGGCAATAGCCACTTCCGCTAGGGCTCAGGAAATTCCATCGCCCTACTCCGAGTATTATGGAACCGTTGAGCGAGTAATCGATGGGGATACTCTGGTTGTGCGGCTCGACCTTTGGCCCTGCCTCGAAGCGATTTATTCGGTTCGCGCCAGAGGAATTGATGCCCCGGAACTGAGAGGCTCGAAGTGTCCGCAAGAGAAGCTCTGGGCCGAAGAGGCCCGGACGCAGGCGGAGAAACTCTACGGCGTCGGAACCACCGTTCGCATCGAGAATGTCGAACTCGACTCGTTCGGGCGCGCTTTGGCCGATGTCCGGCGCTGGCGGTCAGATCGATGGTTGTATTTTGCGGAAGAAATGGTCGAGAGAGACTTGGCGCAGCCGTGGCAGGACGATTGGCCGAGTATCGACTGGTGTGCCATTGCACCCAAACCTTGACACTCCCGAATTTGCGGGTGAGCAGAGGTGCCGGGCTTCCATCCATGGTCGTCAGCCTACGGGCTGGCGGAAGCAGCCCATGATGCCTCGTGGCCGCGCAAGATCGCCTTCAATTCAAGCGAACTGGCTGCCTTGTATGCGGCGCCGGGCCATCAGGTGGACGACAGCCTGGTCTTCGAACCGGTGATGAACGGCCAGCTTCTGGACGGGTTGCGCGCCGGTCCGCAGGAAGCCAAGCAGCGCGACATCCTGTTCTACGGTCGCCCGGCTGACCGGCGCAACTGCTACCATATCGGCAAGACCGCGCTTGAAATCTGGTCCCGCAGCTACCAGGGAGCGCGCGCCTGGCGGGTCGTTTCGGTCGGCCAGCCCCATGATGTGTTTCCGCTGCCGGGTGGCCAGGACGTGGTGGTGCGCGGGAAGCTTACGCTGGACGAGTATGTCTCGGCCCTGCACCGTTCGGCTGTCGGCCTGTCGCGGATGGCGTCGCCGCATCCCAGCTATCCGCCTCTCGATATGGCTCATCTCGGGCTCGTGACGGTCACCAACACCTTTGCACAGAAAGTCCCGGACCGCTGGCACGACAATATCCGGACCCCGACGACTGGTGCGCCCGAAGACGTGGCTGATGCGCTGGTGCAGGCTTGCAGGGCCTTCGATGCCGACGCCGAGGCAGGGCCCCCCCGGGCAGTCCAGGATGCCCCACTTTCTCCAGCCGCATTCGGCACCGGTCCTTGGCACCCTTGGTGCGATGATGATCTGCAGCTGCGACGCCGGTGCCAGGGGCTGATGGCATCGCGCGGATGCTGCGACGTTCAGCGGGCTGCGCGTGA
>JBIJDO010000049.1:0-11856 GCA_044344105.1 Tabrizicola sp. | reverse complement strand
CGTCAACCGGCTGCAGCAGGGGATGCGGCTGCAGACCGACCCCACGGTGATCTACGGGATCACCAAGGGCGAGGGCGTGCTGGGGCGCGGCCTGCGCCAAAGCGAGCTGCGCCGCGAGACGCCCTACAACACCTATGTGATCGACGGGCTGCCGCCGACGCCGATCGCAAATCCGGGCGTCGAGGCGATCCGGGCGGCGGTGAACCCGGACAAGACCGACTATCTGTTCTTCGTGGCGGACGGAACGGGCGGTCACGCCTTTGCAAGGACGCTGGACGAGCACAACGAGAACGTCGCCAGATGGCGGGCCATCGAGGCAGAACAGGGTGCCGAAGGTGAAACGGGCGTGCAGGGCGAGTGAAGGTTAACAACTGCCTAACGCTGCGTCCCGCAAGTCATTGAGCGCGTTGTGTTTTATCTTGACTTTCCGCACGGTCTGATGTAGAGATTCCGGCATGCTAGAAGAAGTGTCGAAACGGCCCGGGGGCGACCCCGCTGGCCGTTTTCTCATTTCTCTCGTGCCGGGGCTGCATGAGGGGTGACGGGTCTAGATGACAGTGAGGTTTTCGGGGGACGCCCCCACACCAGAAGAATTGCTGGGGGCAACGGAAAGGATCTACGAGCTGACCATGATGGAGCTGCACCGCACCATCAATGCGATCAGCGAGGGGGATTTCAACGAGGTAAAGGCGGCACAGACGGCCATCCGCGACCTGCGCGCGACGGCCATGGCGGTGCTGCAGGAAAGGGGCAAAGTTGACCAACTCCGCAAGCAGATTGCCGGCCATGTCGGAGCCGGAGGGGCGCTCGACCTTGACGAGGCCCGAGCTGAAATCGGGCGCCGCCTGGCTTGCCTCCGCAACGCCGGAGGAAGTGGATGAGTTTCTGGCGGGCCTGAGCCAGAACGCGCTGCTGGCTCTCCCTTGGGTGTTCGAATTCTGGGCGTTGCCGCACCAGCTGCCGCCGCGCGGGGCCTGGAAGACCTGGGTCATCATGGGCGGGCGCGGCGCGGGCAAGACGCGGGCCGGGTCGGAATGGGTGCGCGCGCAGGTCGAGGGTGCGGGGCCTGCGGATCCTGGACGTGCGAAACGAGTGGCGCTGGTCGGCGAGACCGTCGATCAGGTGCGCGACGTGATGGTTCTGGGCGACAGCGGGCTGGTGGCCTGCTCGCCCCCCGACCGCAAGCCGGAGTGGCAGGCGTCGAAGGGGCAGCTGCTGTGGCCGAACGGGGCTGTGGCGCAGGTCTTTTCGGCGCATGAGCCCGAAGCAATGCGGGGGCCGCAGTTCGATGCGGCCTGGGCGGATGAGCTGGGCAAGTGGAAACGCGGGGGGGAGGCCTGGGACCAGCTGCAGTTTGCGCTGCGGCTGGGGAAAAACCCGCAGGCGGTGGTCACGACGACGCCTCGCAACGTGTCGGTGCTGAAGGCGATCCTGAAGAACCCGTCCTCGGTGATCACCCATGCGCCGACCGAGGCGAACCGGGCCTATCTGGCGGAAAGCTTTCTGGCCGAAGTGCAGGCGCGGTACGGCGGCACGCGCTTTGGCCGGCAGGAGTTGGACGGCGTGCTGGTCGAGGAGGCGGATGGTGCCCTTTGGACCCATGCCATGCTTGAAGCGGCGCGGGAAACCGTCGTGCCGCAGGTGAACCGGATCGTTGTGGCGGTGGACCCGCCGGTGACCGCGAACAAGACCAGCGACGAATGCGGAATTCTGGTCGTCGGCGCGGATACGCGCGGTGAGCCGCGAGACTGGAAGGCCGTGGTCTTGGAGGATGCCAGCGTGAAGGGGGCGACGCCGGAGGGCTGGGCGCGGGCGGCCTTGGGCGCGATGGAACGGCATGGCGCGGACCGGCTGGTGGCGGAAGTGAACCAGGGCGGTGACCTGGTGGAGCAGCTGGTGCGGATGGTGGACCCGCTGGTGCCGTACCGGGGGGTGCATGCAACGCGGTCGAAGATGCTGCGCGCCGAGCCGGTGGCCGCCTTGTACGAGCAGGGCCGGGTGGCGCATGTGCGCGGTCTTGGACCTCTGGAAGACCAGATGGCCCGGATGTCGGCCACGGGGTGGCAGGGGGCGGGAAGCCCCGACCGGCTGGATGCGCTGGTCTGGGCACTGACGGACCTGATGCTGGCGCCGTTGCACGGGCTGCGGCCGAGCGTGCGGTCACTTTAAGGGATCTTCGGCCCTTGCGGGTCATATGGCCGGGCGCCGTCGGGGCAGCCCGGATGATCGGGCACCGCCCGAGGCATGAGGGAGCGCGAGATGGTGTTCGATTTTCTGCGGAAGGTGCCGGTCGAGCCGGTGTCAGAGCGCAAGGCGTCGGCGGTGGGCCGGGTGATCGCCTGGGGCAACGCGGGCCGGGTGGCCTGGAGCCCGCGTGACATGGGCAGCCTGACGCGGACCGGGTTTCAGGGCAACCCGGTGGGCTACCGGGTGGTGCGGCTGATCGCCGAAGCGGCGGCGGCGCTGCCGCTGGTCTGCCAGAACGGGGCGCAGCGGTTCGACGTGCATCCGCTGCTGGACCTGATCGGGCGGCCGAACGGGGTGCAGGGGCGGGCGGAGTTTCTGGAGGCTGTCTATGGCTACCTGCTTCTGGCCGGGAACGCCTATGTCGAGGCGGTGCCCGGTTCCGGCGCGAGCCCCGGCGAGCTGCACGTGCTGCGGTCGGACCGGATGAACCTGGTGCCGGGGGCGGATGGCTGGCCGGTGGCCTATGACTACACGGTTGGCGGGCGGACGCATCGCTATGACGTGACGGGCGAGGTCAGCCCGATCTGCCACCTGAAGACCTTCCACCCGCAGGACGACCACTATGGCTTTTCGCCGATGCAGGCGGCGGCGGTGGCGGTGGATGTACATAACAGCGCGTCGAGCTGGTCGAAGGCGCTGCTCGACAATGCCGCGCGGCCTTCGGGGGCGATCGTCTACAAGGGCGCGGACGGGGCGGCGAGCCTGTCGTCGGATCAGTACGACCGGTTGGTGAGCGAGATGGAGGCGCACCACCAGGGCGCGCGGAATGCCGGGCGGCCGATGCTCTTGGAAGGCGGGCTTGACTGGAAGCCGATGGGGTTTTCGCCTTCGGATATGGAGTTCCAGAAGACCAAGGAGGCGGCGGCGCGGGAGATCGCGATTGCCTTCGGGGTGCCGCCGATGCTCTTGGGGATCCCCGGCGATGCGACCTATTCCAACTATCAGGAGGCGAACCGTGCGTTCTACCGCCTGACGGTGCTGCCCTTGGCGACGAAGGTCATGGCGGACCTCGCGCACTGGCTGTCACGGTTCGCGGGCGAGGCGGTGGACTTCAAGCCGGACCTCGACCAGGTGCCCGCACTTGCGCTGGAGCGGGACCAGTTGTGGACGCGCGTGTCGGCTGCCGAGTTCCTGACGGTCGCCGAAAAGCGCACTCTGCTGGGGCTGCCAAAGCTGCCGGAGGGCGAATGACGGCGCGGCGGTCGGAGGGCGGATCGCGGTTCCTGTACGACAGTTTCGATGCCGCCGCAGCGCGGATCGAGGCGAACGAGAGGGTCGCGGACGAACGCTGGGCGGGGCTGGAGTATCGGCTGTCGCTGATCGAGGCGGCGCTGGAGCGGCTGGAGAAACGGATCTGGGTCGGCGTCTACGGTGTGGCGGCGTTCCTGTTGGCGCAGATGGCCGAGACGGTCATCCAGGCAGCGATGAGGTGAGGCGATGACGGAGTGTGGCGCACCCGAGCGGAAGTTCCAGCAACCCGAAACGGGCCTGGTGATGAGCGACGGCCAGGTGGTGGAGGGCTATGCCTCGCTGTTCGGGAAGACCGATCAGGGCGGCGACATCGTGCAGAAGGGGGCCTATGCCGCGAGCCTGAAGCGGCTGGCGGCGCGGCAGGGCCGGGTCAAGATGCTGTGGCAGCATGATCCGGGCCAGCCGATCGGGGTCTGGGACGAGGTGCGCGAGGATGCCACGGGCCTTTGGGTCAAGGGGCGCATCCTGCAGGAGGTCGAGAAGGGCCGCGAGGTCGCGGCGCTTCTGGCAGCGGGGGCCATCGACGGGCTGTCCATCGGCTACCGGACGGTCAAGGCGGAACGTGACGGCAAGGGCAGGCGCCTGTTGTCGGAACTGGAGCTGTGGGAAGTGTCGCTGGTGACCTTTCCGATGCTTCCCGAGGCGCGGGTCGCGGCCAAGGCGGATGCCCTGGACGAGGACTGGCGCGACATGGCGGCGGTCTTCGAGGACGCGCGCCGCAGTCTGGCCGGGCGATAGCGCGGGCTGTCCCATATGCAACGAAAAGGATGTTCGGAATGACCGAGACGAAGGCTCGGGCCGGGGAAGATCTGTCCCACGCCCAATCGCCGGCTGCGGAGGCGAAGGCCGCCATGGCCGGGTTTCTGAAAGAATTCAGCACCTTTCAGGACGAAGTGAAATCCACGCTGAAACATCAGGAAGAGCGACTGACCATGCTGAACGCAAAGACGATGTCCTATGGCCGCCCGGCGCTTTCGGCCCGTGCGGAGGTGGAAGCCCCGCACCAGAAGGCGTTCAACGCCTATCTGCGGTCGGGCGATGACGACGGCCTGCGCGGCCTGACCCTGGAAGGCAAGGCGATGTCGACCGCCGTGGCCGCCGATGGCGGCTATCTGGTCGATCCGCAGACTGCCGACCGCATCCGGTCGATGCTGTTCGCGACGTCGTCGCTGCGGTCGATCGCCAACGTCGTGCAAGTCGAGGCGACCTCGTTCGACGTGCTGGTCGACCGGTCGGAAGTGGGCTCGGGCTGGGCGACCGAAGTGGCGGCGACGACCGAGACCGCGACGCCGATCATCGAGCGCATCTCGATCAAGCTGCACGAGCTGGCGGCGATGCCGAAAGCTTCGCAGCGTCTTCTGGATGACAGCGCCTTCGACGTCGAGGGCTGGCTGGCCGAGAAGATCGCCACGCGCTTCATCCGGGCGGAGGCTGCGGCTTTCATCAACGGTGACGGCATCGACAAGCCGAAGGGCATCTTGCTGCCGACCAAGGTTGCGGATGCGACCTGGACCTGGGGCAACATCGGCTATGTGCCGACCGGTGCTGCGGCAGACTTTGCCACCACCAACCCGGCGGACTGCATCATCAACCTGGTCTATGCGCTGGGCGCGGACTACCGGGCGAACGGCACTTTCCTGATGAACTCGAAAACCGTGGGTGCCGTGCGCAAGATGCGGGACGCCGATGGTCGTTTCCTGTGGTCGGACGGGCTTGCGGCGGGCGAGCCTGCACGGCTGATGGGCTATCCGGTGGTCGTGTCCGAGGACATGCCCGACATCGCCGCAAACGCCTATGCCGTCGCTTTCGGCGATTTCCGGTCAGCCTACACCATCGCCGAACGCCCGGATCTGCGCATCCTGCGCGACCCGTTCTCGGCCAAGCCGAACGTCCTGTTCTACGCGAACAAGCGCGTCGGCGGCGACATCACCGACTTTGCGGCGGTCAAGCTTCTGAAGATCGCCGTGTCCTGACGATCCGGCCCCCGGTGCGGGGATCGGGCCCAACCCCGCCTGCGAAATCCCATCAGGCCCGGTTCCGGGCGGAGAATGACCCATGATGTTGACCGAAATGACCCCGGTGCCGCAGGCAGCCTTGCCGGTGGCGGAAATGAAGGACCATCTGCGGATGGGGTCCGGCTTTGCCGAGGACGGGCTGCAGGACGGGCTGATCGAGATCCATCTTCGCGCAGCCCTGGCGGTGATCGAGGGCCGGATCGGCAAGATGCTGTTTCAGCGCCGGTTCCTGTGGGTGCTGGACTGCTGGCGGGAAGCGGAGCAGGCGCTACCGGTGTCCCCGGTCGTCGGCATCGTCAGCGTGACGCTGGTCGATGCGGCGGGGGGCGAAGGGGTGGTGCCGACGGCGGCATACCGGCTGGTTCCCGACCTGCACCGGCCTCGTCTGGCGGGAAAGGGCACGACACTGCCGACGATCCCGAGCGAGGGGCTGGTCAAGGTCGTGTTCGATGCGGGCTTCGGCGCGGCGTGGACGGACATTCCGGTCGACCTGCGTCAGGCCGTCCTGCTTCTGGCGGGCGAATACTACGAGCATCGCCACGATGACGGAGCGCAGGCGGCGGGGTTGCCGTTTGGCGTGGTCACGCTGATCGAGCGCTGGCGGACGGTGCGCATCCTGGGCGGGGGCAAGACATGAATGCGCCGCAGCTGAACCGGGCGCTGGTGCTGGAAGGGGTGGTCAGGACTCCGGATGGCGCGGGTGGCTTCACCGAGGCCTGGACGGTGCTGGGCACACTGTGGGCCGAGGTCCTGCCGGGGTCGGGCAGTGATACCCTTGGCGAAGAGCGGATGCTGTCGGCGGTGCCCTACCGGATCACGGTTCGCGGTGCTCCGGTCGGGTCGGGGTCCCGCCCCAAGGCCGGGCAGCGGTTCCGCGAGGGGACGCGGTTGTTCCTGATCCAGGCGGTGACCGAACGCGACCCGTTCGGCCGTTACCTGACCTGTTTTGCCCGCGAGGAGGTGCCGAAATGAGCTACGGTGCAGCGCCCGCCCTGCAGACGGCGGTGTTCCAGCGGCTGTCGACCTGGCCTGCCCTGACGGGTGTGTCGATCTACGACGCGGTGCCGCCGAACGTGACCGGAACCTTCGTGCTGATCGGCCCGGAAGAAGTGCGCGACCAGTCGGACAAGACCGGCGCCGGGGCCGAGCATCAAATGGTGATCAGCGTGATCACCGACGCGACCGGGTTCCTGTCGATCAAGACGATTGCCGCCGACATTTCGGACGCCCTCGTCGGGGCCGCTCTGGTCCTGAGCCGGGGGACGCTGGTGAACCTTCTGTTCCTGCGGGCTTCGGCGCGCCGGATAGAGGAAGGCGAGACGCGGCGGATCGACCTGACCTTCCGGGCGCGGGTGCAGGTGTAGCCCCGCAGTCCCCCCACCCCCAGCCTCTCCCCGCAAGGGGGAGGGGAGGCGCATGGCGCCACCACTCATCGCAGGACGGAGAACGGACATGGCTGTGCAAAGCGGCAAGGACCTCTTGATCAAGATCGACCAGACCGGGGACGGCCAGTTCGTCACCATCGCAGGGCTGCGGGCGACGCGGATCAGCTTCAATACGGAATCGGTGGATGTCACCAGCCTGGAAAGCCAGGGCGGCTGGCGCGAGCTTCTGGCCGGGGCGGGCGTGAAGTCGGCGGCGATCTCGGGGTCGGGGGTGTTCCGTGACGAGAACACCGACGAGCGCGCGCGGGCGGTGTTCTTCAACGGCGAGATCCCGGATTTTCAGGTGGTGATCCCGAGCTTTGGCGTCATCGAGGGTCCGTTCCAGATCACCTCCATCGAGTATTCGGGCAGCCACAATGACGAGGCGAGCTACGAGATGGCGATGGCTTCGGCGGGCGCGCTGACCTTCACGGCGCTTTGAGATGGCGAACCCCTGGGCAGGCGAGGTGGCGATTGTCCTTGATGGCCAGCGCTACCTCGCAAAGTTGACTTTGGGCGCGCTGGCCGAGCTGGAGGAGGCGCTGGAGACGGGGTCGCTTCTGGATCTGGTGCAGCGGTTCGAGGAGCGGCGGTTCTCGACCCGCGCTGTGCTGGCGCTGATCGTGGCCGGGCTGCGTGGAGGCGGCTGGCAAGGCACAGCGGCGGACCTCTTGCGGGTCGAGTTCGGCGGCGGGCCGGTCGAGGCGGCGCGGGCGGCGGCGGAATTGCTGGCGCGGGCCTTTTCGCTGCCGGGCGAGACATGAGCGGCATCGACTGGCGGGGCCTGATGCAGGCGGGGCTGCACGGGCTGAAGCTGGAGCCGGTGGTCTTCTGGCGGCTCACGCCGGTCGAACTGAAGATCATGCTGGGGCGGGAGGGGCTGGTCCCGCCCCTGACGCGCGCGCGGCTGGCAGAACTGGCGGCGGCGTTTCCGGATGTGAGGAAGGATCAGGGCGATGGCGGATATCGGAACGATGCAGGAGCAGCTGCAGGCGCTTGAGGCGCAGCTGGGATCATCCGTGTCGATGGTGGCGGCGTTCGATGGTGAGCTCGCGAGGATGCGGGAGACGATGGTCTTCACGGGCCGCGAGGTGAACACGCTGTCGAGCGGGATCAGCGGGGGCTTGCGCAAGGCCTTTGATGGGTTGGTCTTCGACGGGATGAAGCTGAATGACGCGCTGAAGACGGTCGCGAACACCATCGTGGACACGGTCTATTCCGTCGCGATGAAGCCGGTGACCAATGCGCTGGGCGGGTTTCTGGCGCAGGGCGTGGCAGGACTGATGGGGGGCGGGATGCCGTTTGCCGCCGGTGGAACGTTCAGCCAGGGCAAGGTCATGCCGTTTGCGAAGGGAGGCATCGTGGGGTCGGCAACGACCTTCCCGATGCGGGGTGGCATGGGTTTGATGGGCGAGGCAGGCCCGGAAGCGATCATGCCTTTGGCGCGTGGGCCGGATGGCCGCCTCGGCGTACAGGCCGGTGGGGGACGGACAGTCAGCGTGGTGATGAACATCACGACCCCGGACGTCCAGGGATTCCAGCGCAGCCAGTCCCAGGTGGCCGCCCAGGTCAGCCGCGCCCTGTCGCGTGGCCAGCGCAATCGGTGAGGAAGAGACATGGCCTTTCATGAGATACGGTTTCCCGCAAGCCTGAGTTTTGGTTCGGTCGGCGGCCCGGAGCGACGGACCGAGATCGTCACGCTGGCGAACGGGTTCGAGGAACGCAACACACCCTGGCAGCATTCCCGCAGGCGATACGATGCAGGGCTTGGCCTTCGGTCGCTGGACGACGTGGAGACGCTGATCGCGTTTTTCGAGGCGCGGACGGGGCAACTGCACGGGTTCCGCTGGAAGGACTGGTCCGACTACAAGTCCTGTGCTCCGTCGGGCACTCCCGGTCCGGAGGATCAGCAGATCGGGACCGGCACCGGCCTGCAGACGGTATTCCAGCTGCAGAAGACCTATGTCTCTGGTCAGCAGAGCTATTCCCGGCCGATCCGGAAGCCGGTCGCAGGGACGGTTCGGGTGTCGGTCGCGGGTGATCCGAAGATCGAGGGCCAGGAATTCACCGTGAACCTGGAGACGGGCGAAATCACCTTTTCGCTCGCGCCCGATCTTGGAACGCGGGTGGCTGCGGGGTTCGAGTTTGACGTGCCGGTGCGATTTGATTCCGACGCGATCCAGACCTCGGTCGCTTCGTTTCAGGCGGGTGAAGTGCCCTCGGTTCCGGTTGTGGAGATAAGGTTATGACAGCACAGGCGCTTTACGCGCACCTGGCAACCGGGACGACGAATGTCTGCCGGGCCTGGACGATCCGGCGGCGCGACGGAGTCGAGATGGGTTTCACCGACCACGACCGGGACCTTGTCGTGAACGGCGTGATTTGCCGTGCGGACACCGGGATGACGGCGAAAGCTTTGCAGCAGACAACCGGACTTTCGGTGGACAACACCGAAGCGTTCGGTGCCCTAAGCGATGCCGCAGTGACCGAAGCGGATGTTCTTTCCGGTCGCTTTGACGGCGCGGAAGTCCGGGCCTTTCTGGTGAACTGGGAGACACCGCAGGACCTGGTCGAGCAGTTTCGCGGCAGCCTGGGCGAAATCACCCGTTCCGGTGGCAGTTTCCGCGCCGAGTTGCGCGGCTTGAGCGAAGTGCTGAACCGTCCGCATGGCATGGCATACACTCCGGGCTGCTCGGCGGTTCTTGGCGACAGTCGTTGTGCTTTCGATCTGTCGCAACCGGGCTACACCGCAAGTCGACCCGTTGAAGAGGTCGAGGATGGAAGGGTGTTCCGCTTTGCGAGCCTTGCCGGTTTTGATGACCGCTGGTTTGAGGGCGGCCGTTTCGAAGTTGCGACGGGCAGTGCGAGTGGCCTGCTGGGTGTCGTCAAGATCGACAGGATCGAGGGTGACAAGCGGCGTATCGAGCTTTGGCAAGGCATCCGCGCACCCGTCGCTGTCGGAGACACGGTCAAGATCGCTGCCGGATGCGACAAAGCTGCCTCTACTTGCCAGACGAAATTCTCCAACTTTCTGAATTTTCGCGGGTTCCCCCACATCCCCGGAGAAGACTGGCTTGCGTCCTACCCTGTTCCGGACCGCGCAAATGGCGGCGCGCGGCGCACGGGGGGCGGCGGCGCATGAGCATTGCCGTTCAAGTCGTCGATGAAGCGAGGCGCTGGATCGGAACGCCCTATCGGCATCAGGCGAGCGTCATCGGGGCTGGGTCTGATTGCCTTGGGCTGTTGCGCGGCATCTGGCGCACGGTCTACGGCCAAGAACCGGAGATGGTTCCGGCCTACACGGAAGACTGGGCGGAGCCGACACGTGAAGAGCTACTGTGGGAGGCCGCACAGCGCTGGCTTTTGCCTGCAAGCCTTGAGATTGCAAACGCCGGGGATGTGCTTCTGTTCCGGATGCGGGACGGGAGCATCGCGAAGCATCTGGGCCTGCAATCCGCGACCGGTGACCACCCGCGCTTCATTCACGCCTACACCGGCCATGGTGTGATCGAAAGCTCGCTTTCGTTGCCGTGGCAGCGCCGGATCGTGGCGCGTTTCACCTTTCCAGAAGGAGCCAAGTGAATGGCTACACTGCTTCTTTCGGCGGCGGGTGCAGCCGTCGGTGCCGGGTTTGGCGGCACCGTTCTTGGGCTGTCGGGCGCCGTGATCGGACGTGCGGTCGGCGCTACAATCGGTCGGGCAATCGATCAGCGGGTGCTCGGCTCTGGCTCGGACCCGGTCGACGTCGGCCGCATCGAACGACTGCGCCTTACCGGTGCCGGAGAAGGTGGTGCCATCGGGAAGGTCTGGGGCCGTGCGCGGGTGGCGGGCCAGGTGATCTGGGCGACCGAGTTCAGCGAAACGGTGCGACGCCAGCGAACCGGCAAGGGGGCGCCAAGGCCAAAGGTCAACGAATACAGCTACTCTGTCAGCCTGGCGATTGCCTTGTGCGAAGGCGAGATCATCCGGGTTGGCCGTGTCTGGGCGGATGGAAACGAAATCTCGACCCTCGACCTCAACCTGCGCGTCTACCCCGGCAGCGAGACGCAGTTGCCCGATCCTCTTATTGAAGCGATCGAAGGCCCGGGAAGGGCACCGCCCTATCGGGGCCTCGCCTATCTCGTGATCGAGGATCTGGAACTTGCTGCCTATGGAAACCGCGTGCCGCAATTCAGTTTCGAAGTCATCAGACCGGCGCAAGGGACATCGGTCAATCCGGCAGAAACGATTGGCGGTGCGGTACGCGCCGTCGCGCTGATCCCGGGGACCGGCGAGTATGGTCTTGCGACCACCCCGGTTCACTATGCCGAGGCACCCGGGAAAAACCGCTCCGCCAACGTTCATTCGCCGTCGGGAAAGACCGATTTCGCGACCAGTCTGGATCAACTGACCCAGGAACTGCCGAACGCCGGGTCGGTGTCGCTTGTCGTCTCGTGGTTCGGCGACGACCTGCGGTGTTCATCCTGCAAGATCCAGCCGAAAGTTGAACAGAAACTGCGGGATGGCGTGGGGATGCCGTGGCGTGCAGGCGGTGTGTCGCGCGCGGGCGCAGCCCAGGTGCCGGCCGTCGAAGGGGCGTCGATCTACGGGGGCACGCCTGCGGATGCCTCTGTGATCGAAGCCATCCGGGCCATTCGCGCCGCCGGAAAGGAGGTCATGTTCTATCCGTTCGTGCTCATGGACCAGGTGAGTGGCAACACCTTGCCGGACCCTTGGAGCGAGGCAGGTTCGCAGCCGCCTTTGCCATGGCGTGGTCGGATCACCCTGTCACAGGCACCCGGCAGGCCGGGGACCCCGGACCGCACCGCAGCCGCTGCAGCCGAAGTTGCAGCTTTCTTTGGCAATGCACAGCCGAACCATTTCACTGTGAGCGGAGAGACCGTCAGTTACAGCGGGCCGGCGGAATGGAGCGACCGGCG
>JBIJDO010000374.1:0-3401 GCA_044344105.1 Tabrizicola sp. | reverse complement strand
CCACATAGTAGAGCCAGCCCGCCCGCGCCGCCTCGTCCTGCAAAGTCGGTTCGCCGTTCATGCCGTCCGCCTGCCGCGCCTTAGGGTGGGGGCAATCTGGAAGAAACGGTCGAACGCTTCAAGCCTGCGATGCGGGCGGGCATCTTCGGGCTCTTCCGGCGTCGCCGGCCCAAGGTGGCTGCCGCCGGTAAAGCGCCAGACCTGCATCCCCGCCGCCAGACCGGCGCGGATGCCGGTCAGACTGTCCTCGATCACCAGCGTTGCCGCCGGGGCCACCCCCATCGCCTGCGCCGCATGCAGAAACAGGTCCGGTGCGGGCTTGCCCTTGGCGACCATCGTCGAGGTGAAAAGCCGCGCGCCGGCCAGGTCCCGCAGACCGACCAGCCCCAGCGACATCTCGGCCCGGCGCGGACTGGACGAGGTCGCGACGCAGAACGGGACCGCAAGGTCTTCCAGAACCTGCCGCACGCCCGGAACAACCCGCAGGTCCCGACGAAAGGCCGCCAGAAGGCCTTCGCGGTAGTCCTCTTCAAAGCTGTCCGGCAGGGTCAGGCCGAACTCGGTCCGGATCTGCTGCATGACGGTGGGGTAGCTGCGGCCCAGAAAGTTGCGCGCCACATAATCGAGGTCGATGGCCACCCCGAGCTTGCCCAGTTCGGTCACGAGCATCCGGGCACTGATGATCTCGCTGTCGATCAGGACACCGTCGCAGTCGAAGATGACAAGAGAGAATGGCGGACCTGCTGGCATCACTTCGGACTTCGCTGCTTCGGCAACCCGCACCAAAGCCGATGCGGCCCGGCGAGGGCAAGCGAAAGCTCGCGTCATCTTCTGCGGTGCAGGGACCTTTCGTGCCTCAGCCGCGATGGCGCGCCGCAAGCGCTCGAAGCGCTCCGGCGTAAAGTGCCACATCAACCCCGATGCCGACGAAATTTGCCCCGGCAGCCTTGGCGGCGGTGATGAAATCGGCTTCGGTGGCAAGAATGCCGGCAGACTTTCCGGCGGCGCGGGTCCGTCGCAATCCATCGTAGATGGCCTCACGCACCAAAGGCATGTCCGACCGGCCGAGATGTCCCATGTCGGCGGCAAGATCGGCCGGCCCGAAGAAGACGGCATCCACCCCGTCGATGGCGAGAATGTCATCCAGCGCCGCCATGCCCTTGACGTTTTCCACCTGCAGGATCAGGCAGATCTGGTCGTTCGCCGTCGTCAGATAGTCGGGGATGCCCGCAAAGCGCGAGGCCCGCGCCATCGAGGCCCCCACCCCGCGAAACCCTTCGGGCGGGTAGCGCGTGGCGCGCACCAGCATCCGGGCCTGCTCTGCGCTGTCCACCATCGGGATCAGCAGGCTTTGCGCGCCGATGTCCAGTGCCTGCTTGACCTTGACCGGGTCGCCGTCCGGTAGCCTGACGACCGGGGCCGACCCGGAATGCTCCAGCACCGCCAGTTGCGCCATGGTGCTGCGCAGATCGTTCGGCGCGTGCTCGCCGTCGATCAGAAGCCAGTCGAAACCCGCAGTTCCCGCCAACTCGGCGGCATAGGGATCGGCCATCCCGAGCCACAGGCCGTGGGTGACCTCGCCGGCCATGAGACGGCGCTTCAGAATGTTTTCGGGCGCGGGCATCGGGGCTCCTTCAGGCGAACGACAGGCCGACCTGGCCGAAAGGCCCGAAGTCGGCATGAAACCGGCTGCCGGGCGGGGCTTCGACCGGGCGGATGAAACTGCCGGACAACAGGATGTCGCCTGCGGCAAGGCCCTGACCATACTGCGCCAGCCGGTGGACAAGCCAGAGGATTCCGGTCGCGGGATCATCCAGCACGCCTGCCCCGAGACCCGTCTCCTCGACCACGCCGTCACGCTTCAGGATCGACCCGGTCCAGCGCAGGTCAAAGGCAGCGACAGGATGGCGCTGGCGACCAAGGACGATCCCCGCGTTGGCGGCATTGTCTGCAATGGTGTCGATGATCGTTCGCGCCTGCCCGGTCGCGGGATCGACCCGCTGAATGCGGGTGTCGAGGATTTCCAGACTTGGAACCACGTGGTCGGTTGCCGCCAGAATGTCGGCCCGCGTTACGGTCGGGCCTTCCAGCGGAGCCTTCAGGACGAAGGCGATCTCGGCCTCGATCCTCGGCTGGATGAACCGCCCAGCCGGGACTGTCGCCCCATCCTCAAACAGCATGTCGTCCAGCAGGATGCCGCTGTCCGGCGTGGTGATCCCCAGTGCCATCTGCATCGCCCGGCTGGTCAGGCCGATCTTCCAGCCGATAGCCCTCGCCCCCGCAGCCTGCTTGCGCCGCAGAAGCGCCGCCTGCACCGCATAGGCGTCATCCAGCCCGGCCGCGGGATGGGCCAGCGACAGAAGTCCGATCTGGCGACATGACCGCTCGGCCTTGAACAGCGCTTCGGCGGCGGCCTCGATCTCTGCCGGGGTCATTCGTCGGCCACTCCGTTGCGCAAGGTGCCGATCCCCTCGGCCTCGACCTCGACGACATCGCCGGGCCGCAGCCAGACCGGCGGATCGAACCGCGCCCCGGCACCGGTGGGCGTCCCGGTCACGATGATATCGCCCGTTTCCAGCGTGCAGAAAGTCGAGATGTAGGCGATCTGCCGCGCCACAGGAAAGAGCATCCGCCCGGTGCGGTCCGCTTGCCGGACGACGCCATTCACCCGGGTTTCCAGCGCCACGTCGAGGATCTGCGCAGGGTGGCGGAATGGCACCATCCAGGGGCCCATGGCGCCCGAACGGTCCCAGTTCTTGCCTTGCGTCACGTTGAACTTGGCATGGCGCACCCAGTCGCGGAGCGTGCCTTCGTTGCACAGGGTCAGCGCCGCGAGGTGACCCAGCGCATCCGCCTCGGGGATGCGGCGCCCGCCCCGACCGATGACCACGGCGATCTCGCCTTCGTAGTCCAGCTGGTCACTTTCCGGCGGGCGGATCAGCGGCTGGTCGTGCCCGGTGAAGGACCCCGGAAACCGCACGAAGAGCGACATGTTCGCAGGCGCGTCCTGCCCGTCCTTGTACTCGGCATTCCGGTCAGGGAAATTCACCCCCACGCAGATGATCTTGCCCGGATCGGGGATCGGCAGGTCATGGCTGAAACCGCCCGGCCTATGTGTCGCTGGCTGGTCTCGGGCCTGCCGCAGGACCTCATCCAATGCTCCCGCCGCCAGGACATCTTTCCAGCCGCGAGACTGGGGCAAATCGCGGCCCAGATCGACAAAGCCGTCCGGACAGATCAGCCCCCACAGCCGCCGCCCGTTGACCGCTACCGTCGCCAGCCGCTCCAGCATCTTCCCCCGCCCCTATGGTGCCACGATGGGCGTCGCTTTCAGGTCGCTCTCGACAAGCGCCGCGCCCTCGAAGTCCGAGCCGAGCTCGAACCAGCTTTTCGGGGCCGGA
>JBIJDO010000244.1:0-4984 GCA_044344105.1 Tabrizicola sp. | reverse complement strand
GAAGCGGCGGGTGAACTTACCGTTCGCGGCCCAAAGCGCCGCCTCGGGATCGACCTTCAGGTGCCGCGCGAGGTTGGCCACGACAAAGATCAGATCGCCGATCTCTTCTTCCAGGTCATCCTGCGACAGGGAAACATGCGCCTCGACCACCTCCCGCGCCTCTTCGACAAGCTTGTCCAGAACCTCTGCCGTCGAGGGCCAGTCGAACCCCACCCGCGCGGCGCGGTTCTGCAGCTTGACGGCGCGGGTCAGGGCCGGAAGGGCGATGGCGATACCGTCAAGGGTTCGCGCCCCGGACCGCTCGGAAGCCTTTGCCGCTTCCCAGTCCCGCGTCTGCTGGTCGGGCGTCTTGTCGCGCGAGGCCGTGCCGAAGACATGCGGATGCCGGGCGACCATCTTTCCGGAAATGGCCGCAACGACCTCGGCAAAGGTGAAATGACCCGCCTCTGCGGCCATCTGCGCATGATAGACCGTCTGGAACAGAAGATCGCCAAGCTCGCCCTTCAGCTCGTCCCAGGCTTCGCGCGCGATGGCGTCGCTGACTTCATAGGCCTCTTCAATCGTATAGGGCGCGATGGTCGCAAAGCTCTGCGCGATGTCCCAGGGGCATCCGGTCGCCGGGTCCCGCAGGCGCGCCATGATCTGAAGCAGCTCCGCGATCCCGGCCGTTTCGGGGCCGGGCTGCGCCGGAACGGGTCGGTCAAGGTGGGGATCGGTCATTGCGGTCACCGGGCTTTTGCGATTTGATCAAAGGGCTGTCTTGTCAGGGAACTCCCGCATCATGCCCGTCCTGAACCGTATCGCCGCTTACGCCGAAGAAATGAAGGGCTGGCGGCAGCATCTGCACATGTATCCCGAACTGGCCTTCGACTGCCATGAAACGGCGGCCTGGATCGCGGATCGTCTGCGCGAGATCGGGGTGGACGAACTGCACGAGGGCATCGCCAAGACCGGGATCGTGGCACTGATCAGGGGGCAGGGTGCCCTTGCAGACGGTGGGCCGGTGATCGGTCTTCGGGCGGACATGGATGCCCTGCCGATCGACGAACTCACCGGAGCGCCGCACGCAAGCCGGGTCCCGGGAAAGATGCATGCCTGCGGCCATGACGGGCATGTCACGATGCTGCTCGGTGCGGCAAAGTACCTCGCCGAGACCCGGAATTTCTCGGGCAGCGTCGCCCTGATCTTCCAGCCCGCCGAGGAAGACGGCGGCGGCGGACAGGTCATGGTGCAGGAAGGCGTGATGGACCGGTTCGGGATCGGCCAGGTCTATGGCATCCACAACGCGCCGAACGTGCCCTTCGGGCATTTCAACACCACGCCGGGGCCGTTGATGGCCAGTGTCGATACCGCGGTCGTCAAGGTCACCGGTCGGGGCGGCCATGGTGCCACGCCGCATGAAACGGTCGATCCGGTCGTGGCCATCGTCGCCATGGTGCAGGCGGTGCAGACCATCATCCCGCGCAACGTCTATGCCCTGGACGAGGCGGTGATCTCGGTCACGATGATCCATGCCGGGACGGCCTCGAACATCGTCCCCGAATCCGGGACCTTCACCGCGACGATCCGCTGCTTCAAGCCGGATGTGCGGGCGCTGTTGAAGCAGCGCTATTGCGAGATCGTGCAGGGCACGGCGGCGGCCTTTGGCGTGCAGGCCGAGATCGACTATCAATGGGGCTATCCGGCGACGATCAACCACGAAGAGGAAGCGGACTTCGCCGCCGAAGCGGCCCGCGACGTGGTCGGGCCCGACGCCGTCGATGCCCGCGCCAACCGCGAGATGGGGTCCGAGGATTTCAGCTACATGCTCGAGGCGCGGCCGGGGGCTTATCTCTTTCTCGGCACCGGGCCGGGGGCGGGGCTGCACCATCCCGCCTTTGATTTCAACGACGAGGCCGCACCGGTCGGTGCCAGCTTCTTTGCCAGGCTGGTGGAACGGGCGCAGCCAGTGGTCTGATGGGATCAGCATGGAGTTTCAGAATGTTGCGGTATTTTCTTCAACTGGCTTTCTGGCTGGCCTTTGCCGGGACGGTGGCAGCGGACTTTGTGGAGTTCCGCTCTCCCGACGGGAACATCACTTGCGCAATCTACAGCGACAAGGCGGGGGCGTCGGCGCGCTGCGACCTGGCGGAACTGGTGCAAAGCTTTTCCAGGCCGCCGCAGGGCTGCGCCTTCGACTGGGGCAAATCCTTCGCGGTGGACACCAGGGGCGAGGGGTATCTTGCCTGCGTTTCGGATGCCTTCAGCGGACCGGGGGCGGCGGTCCTGCGCTTTGGCCAGACGATCTCGCTTGGCGGAGTGACCTGCGTCTCGGCGGAAACCGGGATGACCTGCACCAATGCCAGGGGCCGCGGGTTCAGCGTGGGGAAGGAAAAGCAGTCCCTGTTCTGATCGGGCATGCCCGGCAGCCGCCGGGGGGGGGCCGCCGCTGCCCGGTTCCCGGCCGGGAAACTGCGAATCGACCGGGTCCGCGCGGTGCGGTGCGGCACCGGGCGGCTGGGCTTCGGTCAACCATTGGACACCCTGTCCGGCCCTGGCGCTACCTTTGGTTCGGCGGCGGGGCTGGCGTGGATTTGATCAAACGGCTATACTGACTGCGCAGTCAATGACCGGAGCCGCCAATGACCCTCGACCTTCCGAACGCACCTTCCGCGGATGACCTCTGGGCGATGGACCGGGCGCACAGCTTGCATCCCTGGACGAACTTCGGCCCGTTCGAGAGGGAAGGATCCCTGGTCCTTGCACGGGGCGAGGGGTGCTATCTCTGGGACAGCGAGGGGCGGCGGTATCTCGATGCCGTGGGCGGCATGTGGTGCACCAACGTCGGTCTTGGCCGCAAGGACATGGCCCGGGCGATTGCCGACCAGGTCGAACGGCTGGCCTTCGCCAACAGCTTCGTCGACGTGACGAACGGACCTTCGGCGCAGCTTTCGGCAAAGCTTGCGGCCCTCGCTCCGGGGGATTTGAACCGCGTTCACCTGACGACGGGGGGGTCGACGGCGGTCGATACGGCGGTCCGGATGGTCTGGTACTACCAGTCCTGCATGGGGCGACCGGAAAAGACCGATATCGTCGCGCGCGATCATTCCTATCACGGCTCGACCTACCTCACCCAGTCGGTCGGCAAGCGCCCCGGCGACCGGGTGGACGAGTTCCGCTACAAGCATGAGGGCATCCACCACCTGACCCCGCCGAACCCCTACCGCCGGCCCGAGGGGATGACCGAAGCCGCCTTCTGCGACCATCTGGTGGCCGAGTTCGAGGCCCTGATCGCCTCGGTCGGCGCGGACCGGATCGGGGGGTTCATCGCGGAGCCGATCCAGGCCTCGGGCGGGGTGATCGTGCCCCCCGCAGGCTATCTGCGCCGGATGGGGGAGGTCTGCCGGCGTCACGACATCCTCTTCATCGCCGACGAGGTGGTGACCGCCTTCGGCCGTCTGGGCCACTGGTTCGCCTCGGAGACGGAGTTCGACGTCGTGCCCGACATGATCACCTGCGCCAAGGGGCTGACCTCGGGGTACCTGCCCTTGGGGGCGCTGATCTTCTCGGACCGGATCTGGGACGCGATGGCGGCGAAAGGCGAGCGGTGGTTCACCAGCGGTTTCACCTACTCCGGCCACCCGGTCAGCTGTGCTGCGGCCCTGAAGTCCATCGCGATCATCGAGGACGAGGGCTTGTTGGAGAATGCAGCCGTGGTCGGGGATTATTTCCTCGACCGGCTGAAGGGGCTGGAAGCGCTGCCGCTGGTCGGTCAGGTCCGGGGTCGCAGGCTGATGGTCTGCGTGGAGAACGTCGCCTCGAAGGCGACCAAGGCGCCGCTGCCGGACGGGGTGAACGAGTCGAAGCGGATCAGCGACGCGGCCGAGGCGATGGGGCTGATGGTGCGGCCGATCGGGCATCTGAACGTGATGTCGCCGCCCCTGACGATCACGAAGGATCAGGTCGATTTCGTGGTCGAGACCTTGGAGCGGGCCATCGCCCGGGTTTCGGACGAGCTGGTGCGGGAGGGATACCGGATCGGGTGAACCAGTGCCCACGCGTGGGCAGAATTGAGAAGCCTTTGAACTCAGTGGCTTAGCTGTGGGCGTTCAGGCTTTCTTAACCTCTGTCTTGACAGTCCGGCAGGGGCTTGATCCTTTGCCGTCGTCCGGATCAGCAGCGTCTCCGGCCATGAAGGACGCAGCTTTTCTACAACCGAGATCCGTTCATGGCACTGGAAGATGCGAAATCAGAAATCGATACCGCCTTCACCCGCAAGGGCTTGCGTGGTTATGCCTTTGAAAATGCGTTCGGGGGCGCGACGTCGTTCCTGCGCCGGACCTATACCAAGGACCTGACCGGGGTCGATCTGGCGATCACCGGCGTTCCTTTCGACCAGGCCGTCAGCCACCGGTCCGGCACCCGGTTCGGGCCGCGCGCGATCCGCGAGATGTCCGCCCTCATGCCCTATGACCCGCCGCCGGGCTGGGGCACCGACCCGCTGGAGGAGATGTCGGTCATCGACTACGGCGATGTGGCCTTCGACTATGCCAATGTGCCGGAGTTTCCCGAGACGCTGACCCGCCACATCCGCACGATCCTGAAAGCGGGGGCGGGAACCGTGACGCTGGGGGGCGACCACTACATCACCTGGCCGATCCTGAAGGCCTATGCCGAAAAGTTCGGGCCTCTGGGTGTCATTCACTTCGACGCGCATTCCGATCTCTGGCCGGACGACAACCCGGCGCGGATCGATCACGGCACCATGCTGTACAAGGCGGTGAAAGCGGGGGCGGTGGACCCCAGGCGCAGCGTCCAGATCGGCATCCGGACGACGACCGAGGATTATCTGGGCGTCAATGTCATCACCGCCCGCGAGGCGCATGAATGGGGCGTGGACCGGGTGGTCGAAACGGTGAAGGGCATCGTTGGCGACAAGCCCACCTATCTCACCTTCGACATCGACGCGCTGGACCCGGCCTTTGCACCCGGCACCGGCACGCCG
>JBIJDO010000411.1:0-2928 GCA_044344105.1 Tabrizicola sp. | reverse complement strand
CCTGGCAGGCGGCGGCGATCCTGCGCGATCTGGCAGGGATCAACCTTGTTGGGGGCGATGTCGTCGAGGTCTCGCCGCCCTATGACACGACAGGGGCGACGGCGATTGCCGGGGCACATGTCGCCTATGAGCTGATCTGCCTCTACCACTGGGCCAAGACCCGGACGTGACGGGTCGGGCGCGGATGGGTCTGATGCTGGCCTTCGGTCTTGTCGCCGTTCTGGGCGTGCTGGCCTATGTCCGGCTTGCCCCCTCGGACCCCAAGCTGTGGCATGTCGACCTGTCCGCGCCGGGGTTCAATCCCGCCGGCGGACAGGTCTTCTGCATCAAACCGGCCAACCGCTACGGGCCAGTGCCCGATGGCGCGCTGCAGGCGCTGGACGCGATTGTCATGCGGACGGCGCGAACAAAGCGGCTGGCGGGGTCGGTGAAAGAGGGGCGGATCACCTGGATGACGCGCTCGTCCCTGATGGGCTATCCCGACTACACCACCGCGCAGGTCCTGCCCGGCCCCGTGCTTTGCGTCTTCGGCCGCCAGCGATTTGGGCAGAGCGACTGGGGTGTGAATGCGGCGCGGATCGGGGCCTGGATGCAGGAGCTGCTCGGTCTGACCGAAAAGCCGCCGATGACCGGACCCTGAGGCCGGACCGCAGCGCGGGTGAGGGCGGTTGTCAAATGGAGCGCGTCCCGCGCGAAGACCTTTTGTCTCGCCTTCTGCGCGCGAAGCGGGCGCGCAGAAGGCTCGGGTCGGCCTCCGGCGGGGATATTTGGGCAAATGTGAAAGGGCTTTCCGTGCGGGCGGCTGGTGCGGAGATGCAGGGCTTGACCCTTGCGGGCTTTGCCGCCAAACCCCCTGCCCATGGTTCCCTTGGACAGACTTGCCCAGATCGCCGAACGGTTCGAGTTTCTCGAAGCGCGGTTGAATGCCGGGGCGGCCCCGGCCGAGATTGCCCGGATCAGTCGGGAATACAGCGAGCTGAAACCGGTGGTGGAGGACATCCGGGCCTACCGGCAGTCGCTGGACGATCTTGCCGAGGCGGAAGCGATGCTGTCCGACCCGGACATGAAGGCGCTGGCCGAGGAGGAACTGCCGCGCCTGAAGGCCCGTATCCCGGAAATGGAGCAGGCCCTGCGGCTGGCGCTCCTGCCCAAGGATGCGGCGGATGCGCGGCCCGCGATCGTGGAGATCAGGCCCGGCACCGGGGGCGACGAGGCGGCGCTGTTCGCCGGGGACCTGGCGCGGATGTACCAGCGCCACGCCGAACGGATGGGCTGGCGCTGGGAGGTGCTGGAGGAGCAGGCGTCCGACCTTGGCGGCCTGAAGGAGCTGGTGGCGCTGGTCTCGGGCGAGGGGGTCTATTCGCGGCTGAAATATGAAAGCGGCGTCCACCGGGTGCAAAGGGTGCCGGAGACCGAGGCGCAGGGGCGGATTCATACCTCGGCGGCGACGGTCGCGGTCCTGCCGGAGGCCGAGGAGGTCGATATCGACATTCCCGCCAGCGACATCCGGATCGACACGATGCGGTCTTCAGGGGCGGGGGGGCAGCATGTGAACACGACGGATTCCGCGGTCAGGATCACCCATCTGCCAAGCGGGATCGTGGTGACGAGTTCCGAGAAGTCGCCGCACCGCAACCGCGAGATCGCGATGCAGGTGCTGCGCGCGCGGCTTTACGAAGCGGAGCGGGAGCGGCTGCATGTCGCGCGGGCGGCGGACCGGAAGTCCCAGGTGGGAAGCGGGGATCGCAGCGAACGGATCCGGACCTACAACTTTCCGCAGGGCCGGATGACCGACCACCGGATCAACCTGACGCTCTATGCGCTGGGGCAGATCATGGCGGGCGACCTGACCGAGATCATCGATGCGCTGGTCGCGCATGACCAGGCGGCGCGGCTGGCGGAGATCGAGGGGTGAGGGCGCAGGATGCGCTGCGCCGGGCGGTTCCGCTGCTGCAGAACGCGGATGTCGAGGACGCAGCGCGCGACGCGCGGGTGCTTCTGGCCCATGCGCTGGGGATCGGCCCGGACCGGCTGACGCTGAAGCTGCCCGACGAGATGACCCCGTCGCAGGAAGCGCTGTACCAGGCGGCGCTGGAGGCCCGGATCGCGCGGCAGCCGGTGGCGCAGATCACCGGGCGGCGGCTGTTCTGGGGCCTGTCGTTCCGCGTCACTCCGGATACGCTGGACCCGCGCCCCGACACCGAGGCGCTGGTGGCCGAAGCGCTGTCCCGGCCGTTCCAGAAGATGCTGGACCTTGGCACCGGGACGGGGTGCATCCTTTTGTCCTGCCTGAAGGGAATGCCTGCGGCGCGGGGGCTTGGGACCGACATCTCGGATGCGGCGCTGCAGGTCGCGATCGGCAACACCCGCGATCTGGGGCTGGAGGCGCGGGCGCGGTTTCGCAAGTCGGACTGGTTTTCCGACGTGACCGGGGCGTATGACCTGATCGTGTCGAACCCGCCCTATATCGCTGCCGGGGAGATGGCGGGTCTTGCCCCGGAGGTGCGCGACTGGGAGCCGCATCTGGCCCTGACACCCGGTGGCGACGGGCTGGACGCCTACCGCGCCATCGCGCGCGGCGCGGGGACGCGGCTGATGCCGGGCGGACGGATCCTGGTCGAGATCGGACCGACGCAAGGGGCGGCGGTCAGCGGGCTCTTCCGGCGGGCCGGGCTGTCGGATCTGCGGATCCTGCCCGACATGGATGGCCGGGACCGGGTTGTCACGGCGGTCAAGCCAGGCGGGGCGGACGGGTGCGGCGGTCCCTGAGCCCGGCCAAAAACAGTCTGTCCGCACGATTTGCGCTTGTCAGGGCGTCCTGCCTGTGATTATTGACCGTTGCACGGGACGGGACGGGTCCTGCCCATGCACCATACCAGACCTCGCGTGTTCCTGAAGTGCTGCCCGGTAGGGGCGGCGGTCGCGGGT
>JBIJDO010000213.1:0-5456 GCA_044344105.1 Tabrizicola sp. | reverse complement strand
GGGCCACTGGATGCTGGGCATCGAGGCACCGCTGACCGGAAAGTACATCCTTGGCGCGCTGGAAAACGCGCTGAAGGACCTCTGGTTCAATTTCACCGCGCTTTTCGGGCCGGAGCAGGCGCAATGGGACGGGTTGATCCAGTTCTGGAACGAAATCTACCTGCCCTGGTTCATCGGCGCGCTGGGTCCGGCCATCGTGATCAGCGCCATCGCCTATTACCTGACGATCCCGCTGGTCGGCGCGTACCAGAAGGCGCGCGCCGCGACGGCGGAGGACCGCGCCGAGCGGCGGCGGCGCATGCGGGCCAAGCTGGCGGAAGCTGCGGCCAAGCTGAAGCGGCGCGGCGACAGGGGCGTCGACGAGCCGGATGACGATGGCCCCGGATCACCGTAAAGTGCCAGGCAGATCGGATGAGGCCGGAATGAACCACCCACTGCGCAGTCCAGGCAAGCTTCGCCTCGGGGTCAACATCGACCATGTGGCGACCGTGCGCAACGCACGGGGGGCGGCGTGGCCCGATCCGTTGCGCGCGGCCCTTCTGGCGGAAACGGCGGGGGCCGACGGGATCACCGCGCATTTGCGCGAGGATCGCCGCCACATCCGCGACGCCGATATCGAGGCGCTGATGGCGGCGCTGACGGTGCCGCTGAATTTCGAATGCGCGGCGACGGCGGACATGCAGGCCATTGCGCTGCGCCATCGGCCGCATGCCGTCTGCCTTGTGCCCGAAAAGCGCGAGGAACGCACGACCGAAGGCGGGCTTGACGTGGCCTCGGACCAGAACCGGCTGGCCGATTTCATCGCCCCCCTGCGCGAGGCGGGAGCCCGTGTCAGCATGTTCATCAGCCATGATCCGCGCCAGATCGAGGCCTCGGCCCGGATCGGGGCGGCGGTCGTGGAACTGCACACCGGGCTTTATTCCGAGCTTCTGGCGGAAGGGCATCAGGCGCTGGCCGACCGGGAGCTTGCCGCCTTGCG
Organism: Tabrizicola sp.; assembly: GCA_044344105.1. Taxonomy (GTDB): domain Bacteria; phylum Pseudomonadota; class Alphaproteobacteria; order Rhodobacterales; family Rhodobacteraceae; genus Tabrizicola. The sequence goes on along the minus strand of JBIJDO010000213.1, from coordinate 4,477 downwards.
CAGCGGTGCCGAACGGGCGGCGGACCTGGGTCTTGAGGTCCATGCCGGGCACGGGTTGACCTATGAGAACGTGGAGCCGATTGCCGCTATCCCTGAGCTCGCCGAACTGAACATCGGTCACTTCCTGGTGGGCGAGGCGATCTTCCGTGGCCTTGAGCCGGCCATAGAGGAAATGCGCCGCCGGATGGATATCGCGCGCGGGCTGGCCCCGTGATTCTGGGCATCGGCACCGATCTGGCCAATATCGAGCGGATCGAGGCGACCCTGACCCGGTTCGGCAACAGGTTCCGCGAACGTGTCTTCACCCCGGTCGAGCAGCGGAAAGCGGAAAGCCGCAAGCGGGCCATCGCGGCCACCTATGCCAAGCGCTGGGCGGCGAAAGAGGCCTGTTCCAAGGCTTTGGGCACCGGGCTTCGGATGGGGATCAGTTGGAAGGACATGGCGGTCACCAACCTGCGCTCGGGGCAGCCGGTGATGCATGTGACGGGCTGGGCCGCCGAACGACTTCGCGCGATGACGCCTGCGGGGCACGAAGCCGTGATCCATGTCACGCTGACCGATGACCACCCCTGGGCGCAGGCTTTCGTGGTGATCGAGGCGCGCCCGGTGGCCGCCGTCGGGGCCGCCCGCGCTTGACTCCCCCACACCCCGCGCGCAAGAAGCGGCAAAACCAATGAGGCAGAAGAGCATGGCGAAAGACAAGTCCGAAGGCGGCATTCTGGAGACCGTCAAGACCGTCTTCTGGGCCCTGGTGATCGCGGGCGTGTTCCGGACCCTGTTCTTCCAGCCGTTCTGGATCCCCTCGGAATCGATGAAGGATACGCTGTTGATCGGCGACTTCCTGTTCGTCAACAAGATGGCCTACGGCTATTCCAAGTATTCCTGCCCCTTCGCGCTGTGCCCGATCACCGGGCGGCTCTTTGCCTCGGACCCCGAGCGGGGCGATGTCGTGGTGTTTCGCCACCCGGTGCAGGGCACCGACTATATCAAGCGGATCATCGGCCTGCCGGGCGACAGGATCCAGATGCAGGACGGGGTCCTTTACATCAACGGCGCGGTGGCCCCGCAGGAAGCGGCGGGCCAGTTCGAGGAAGTCTTCGAGCCGCAGGGTCCGATGCGCAACATGCCACGCTGCGAGAACGGCGCGGTGGGCGAGGGCGGAATCTGCACGAAAAGCCGCTTCGTCGAGACCCTGCCCGAAGGCCAGAGCCACAATGTCCTGAACATCGATGCGAACAGTCCCGGCGACAATACGGATATCTTCACCGTGCCCGAGGGCAGCTACTTCGTGATGGGCGACAACCGCGACAATTCGACCGACAGCCGCTTTGCGCAGTCGGCGGGCGGGGTGGGCTATCTGCCGGCGGAGTATCTGATCGGCCGGGCCGACCGGATCATCTTTTCCTCGGCCGGGCGGCGGATGCTGTATTTCTGGACCTGGCGGTCGGACCGCTATTTCCAGGCGATTGAATGAGAACGGGCGAATGAGAGCGGGCGAGTGAGAACGGGCGCGTGAGGCTTTCTGCCGGGCTTCTGGTCTTTCAGGGCCGTCTCGGGCACCCGTTCGCCAGGCCGGAGCTTCTGATGCGGGCGGTCACCCATGCGTCGATCGGCACGGCGACCCGGCCCGACAACCAGCGGCTGGAGTTTCTGGGCGATAGGGTCCTCGGCCTGGTGATGGCCGAGGCGCTGCTGGCCGCCGATCCGGAGGCGCGCGAGGGCCAGCTTGCCCCGCGCTTCAACGCCCTGGTGCGCAAGGAGACCTGCGCCGATGTCGCGCGCGAGATCGGTCTTGGCGATGTCTTGAAGCTGGGTCGGTCCGAGATGCTGACCGGGGGACGGCGGAAAGAGGCGCTTCTGGGCGACGCGATGGAGGCGGTGATCGCCGCAGTCCATCAGGATGCCGGGTTCGAGGCGGCGCGGGCGCTGGTCCTGCGACTGTGGTCGGGGCGGATCGCGGCAGTGGAAGCGGATGCGCGGGACGCGAAGACCAGCCTGCAGGAATGGGCTCAAGGGAGGGGCATGCCGCCGCCGGTCTACGCGGAAGCGGGACGGTCGGGGCCGGACCACGCGCCGGTCTTCACCGTGCGGGTGACGCTGGCCAGCGGCGAGGCGGCCGAAGCGGCGGCCGGGTCAAAGCGGGTGGCAGAACAGGCGGCGGCGAAGGCGCTGCTGGAGCGGTTGGAGGCGGGGAATGACTGACACCGGCATGATTACACGCGCGGGATTTGTTGCCCTGATCGGGGAGCCCAATGCGGGCAAGTCGACGCTCTTGAACCGGATGGTGGGGGCGAAGGTTTCGATCGTCACCCACAAGGTGCAGACGACGCGGACGCGAATCCGGGGGGTCTGCATGGAAGGCCAGAGCCAGATCGTTTTCGTGGATACGCCGGGCATCTTCCGGCCCCGGCGGCGGCTGGACCGGTCGATGGTCAAGGCGGCCTGGGGGGGTGCGTCGGATGCGGACATCATCGTCCTTCTGATCGAGGCGCAGCGGGGGTTGACGGAGGGCGTGATGGCGATCCTCGACCGGCTGAAGGACGAGATGCCGAAGGGCCAGCCGGTGGCGCTGGCGATCAACAAGATCGACCGGGTGAAGGCGGAGACCCTGCTGGCGCTGGCCGAGGAGGCGAATGCGGCCTATCCCTTCGCGAAGACCTTCATGATCAGCGCGGACAAGGGCTATGGCGTGGCCGACCTGCGGGAGTGGCTGGCGGCCGAAGTGCCGGAAGGCCCCTGGTTCTACCCGGAAGACCAGATCGCCGATCTGCCGATGCGGATGATCGCGGCCGAGATGACGCGGGAGAAGCTGACGCTGCGCCTGCATGAGGAGCTGCCCTATCAGCTGACCGTCGAGACGGAGAAGTGGGAGGACAAGCCGGACGGGACGACGCGGATCGACCAGATCGTCTATGTCGCGCGGGACGGGCACAAGGGGATCGTGCTGGGCAACCGGGGCGAGACGATCAAGGCGATCGGGCAGGCTGCGCGGGCGGATATCTCGGAGTTTCTGGGCCGGACGGTGCATCTCTTCCTGCAGGTCAAGGTCAGGCCCAACTGGCTGGAAGAGGCCGAGCGCTATTCCGAGATGGGCCTCGATTTCAAGGACGGCGATGCGTGAGGGGGCCGAATTCTTTGAAGAATTCGGGCAAATTCCTTTGAAGGAATTTGGGCATGGTCCTGAACTGCGGTGCGGGCGTTGGCGTCGAAGCCTCCGGCGGGAGTATTTGGGCAAAGGGCAAATGCCATGAGTGCAAGGCTTGCCTCGGGCGTCTGGGTCTCGGCGTATCTGACCCGACTTCGACTGGCCGACATTCCGGCCTATGTGACCGCAAGAGGCGATGCCGAGGCGGGGGCGGTGGTGGTCAAGGTCGCCCTTCTGGACGGGTCGGCAAGGGCCTTCGAGCGGCGGTCGGACCTTGCGACCGGAGCGCGGGCCTGGATGCTTCTGGCCGAGGGCGAGGAGCCTCAGATCGACGCCCAGCTGGCGCGGGCGCGGCGGAATGATCCCGATCTCTGGGTGATCGAACTGGAAGACCGCCAGGGCCGGACGCTGCTGGACGAGGACGGCCTAGCGGACTGACCATCGCGCAATGCCGAGGAGCAGCAGTCCCATCGCGGCAAAGGCCAGGACCATCGCGGCCACATTGACCGAAGTCAGCGTCCAGCCCAATGCATCGGCATCGAGGAACGGATAGGGCCAGAACCCGGTCAGCGCGCCGCGGGTCAGCGCGTAGACGGCATAGGTTCCGGGCCAGGCCAGCCACCAGGGCAGATCGCTCAGCGACAGGCGCTTGTCGGCAAAGGCCAGCCACCAGAGGAAGGCGAGGACGGGATCCGCCGTGTGCAGCCCCTGATCGGCCCACCACGCGAGCCCCTGTGGTGCCCAGAGCCGGGCGAGGATCAGGTGATAGACGATGCCGACCACCAGGATCGACAGCACCAGCCCGGCGGCCAGGCGCGCCGTGATCCTCCCTCCCAGCGCCACGCGGGCCAGAATGACAGCGACCCCGAGGTTCGTGAGGATGGTGAAGTAGCCGCCGAGCCACCACCAGACCGGGATGCCTGGCGGCCGCAACGGCGCATCCAGCGCCACCCGGTACTGCAACAGCAAGGCTCCGATGGACAGGATGGACACGGCTGCGGCGAAGGCTCGGGAGATCAGGGCCATGCCAAGCATCTCATCGGGAAAAGGATAGCGCCCGGCCACGGGCGATCAACGACCCTTGTGACCGCGCGGGACTGCACCGATACTTTCGCGATGGACTGGCGTGAAGACGGCCTTCTCCTTTCCATGCGCCCGCATGGCGAAAGTGCCGCGATCATCGAGGTGCTGACGGCGGCGCATGGCCGCCATGCCGGTGTGGTGCGCGGCGGTGCCTCGCGCCGGATGGCCGCGACCCTTCAGCCGGGGACAGGGCTGGCGCTGGCGTGGCGGGCGCGGCTCGACGACCATATCGGCAGCTTCACGGTCGAG
>JBIJDO010000267.1:0-4613 GCA_044344105.1 Tabrizicola sp. | reverse complement strand
ACCGGCTGGCGCTGGCCGGGCTTTTGTCCGCCTGCGCCCTGCTGCGCGCGGCCCTGCCGGAGCGGGAGGCGCATCCCGGGCTTTATCCGGTGACCCTGGCCCTGTTCGACGCCTTGGGTTCCGACGGCTGGACGTCCGTTTATCTGCGTTGGGAACTCCGCCTGCTGGAGGAGTTGGGGTTCGGGCTGGATTTGCGCGCCTGTGCGGTTACCGGGGCTGCAGAAGGGCTGGCTTATGTCAGCCCGAAGACCGGGCGCGCGGTAACACAAAGCGCCGCAGGTGACTGGGCCGACCGGCTGCTGCCCCTGCCGGAGGGGCTGACAGACGAGGCCCCGATGAGCGCGCGGGCCGTCCTGCAGGGGCTTGGCCTGACCGGGCATTTCCTTGACCGGGGTCTTCGTCCCGTCCTGAATGAGCGCCCTTTGCCCGAAGCACGGGCGCGGCTGATTGACCTCTTGTCCCGTCCCGGCTGAGCCAGTCTGGCTGACCCGCCTTGCCCGAAACGACGCCGGATGTCGCGTCTGTGACAGACGGAACCCGGCCCCGGCTTTCCAAGTGATTGCATGGTCAACCGGTACATTCCGCTGGCGCTGCGGCACAGCCCGACCCCGCGCATCGAACATTTCGCCCTTCTTGCCGGACTGGAGGCCGCTGTGCGCGGCACGCTGATCTCGGCGATGCCGCTTGCGGTCTATGCGGCACTTGAGGATGCGCAATCGACCTCGCTGGTGTATTTCCTGGCCGGCATCGTGGCGCTGATCTGGGGGCTGATGGTGCCCTGGGCCACGCGAAGGGTCCCGCGCCGCTGGGCCTATACCGCGGGCTGTCTTCTGTATCTCTGCGGCATGGCGCTGGCGATCCTGGGGACCTGGTGGTCGGTGCCCCTGTCGCTGGCCTGCAACGCGATGGCGACGGCCACGACATTCGTCTGCTTCAACGCCTATGTGCTGGACTACGTCGACCGGACCAATCTGGGGCGGAGCCAGTCGACCCAGATGGTCTATGCGGCCGCACCCTGGGCCATCGGGCCGATGACCGGGGTCTGGCTGCATGACCAGTGGGCCCCGGCCCCGTTCCTGCTTGCCGGGGTCTTTGCGCTGGCGCTTCTGACCATGTTCTGGGTCCTGCGGCTGGGCAACGGCAAGCAGATCCAGCGGGCAAAGCGCCCTGCGGTGAACCCTCTGGGCTATCTTGGCCGGTTTTTCCGCCAGCCCCGGCTGATCGCGGGCTGGATGTTCGCGGTGATGCGCAGTTGCGGCTGGTGGGTCTATGTCGTCTATCTGCCGATCTTCTGCATCGAGGCGGGCCTGGGCGACAAGGTCGGAGGGATTGCGCTGTCGATCACCAACGCGCTGTTGTTCGCCGCCCCGGCGATCAACCGGCTGGGTCGCCGACTGTCGGTCCGCAGGTCGGTTCGCCTGGCCTTCGGAGCCTGCGGTTTCCTGTTCCTGAACGCGGGGCTTCTGGCGGTTCTGCCCTGGGCCACGGTGGCGCTGACCATGGCGGCTTCGGTCTTCCTGGTGGCGCTGGACGTGGTCGGCGGACTGCCGTTCCTGATGTCGGTCAAGCCGTCGGAACGGACCGAGATGTCGGCGGTCTATTCCAGTTTCCGCGATGTGTCGTCGATCCTGACGCCGGGGGCGGCCTGGCTGGTCCTGTGGGTGGCCCCGCTGCCGGGCATCTTTGTTGCCGCAGGGGTCGGGCTTCTGGCGTCCTGGGCGGTTTCGGGGCGGCTGCATCCCCGCCTTGGCGCGCTGCGCCCGTCGCGGGGCGGGGCCTAGGTCCAGACCTTGCCGTGCTTGGCCAGCCAGTCGGCCGAGGCCAGGAGGGCGGCCTTCGGGGCGATGAACTCCATCGCCATCTCGCTGACCGCGCGGGTGTTCGAGACCCGTTCAAGATGGCCAAGTTTCGGCAGGATCGAGCGGATGGCCGGATCGAACAGCGCAAGGAACCGGACCAATACCTTGGGAGCCTCGCGCGTCGGGATGCGGCGCGCCGGGTAGGCGGCCTTGAGCATGCGGGCCATCTCGGCGAAAGCGAGCGTGCCGGACGCGGCGATGTAGCGCCGCCCCTCCGTCTCGGGCCGCTGCAGGGCGCGGAGGTGCATTTCGGCCACGTCGCGGACATCGACGACCGGCAGGCCCATCGGCGGCAGCATCGGGTCGCGGCCCTTCATGAAGCGTTCGACGAGGCCGAGGGACGAGCCATAGTGTTCGTCCAACGGGGGCCCAAGGACGAGGCCGGGGTTGATCGTGGTGAGCCGCAGCCCGCGCGTCCGGGCGATCTCCCATGCGGCGCGTTCGGCCAGGGTCTTCGACTTGCCGTAGGGCGTGGTGGTGGGCAGGCTGGTGTCGCACCAGTCGGCTTCGTCCTGCAGCGTGTCGGGCTTGGCTTCGTTCACCACCGCGACCACCGATGAGGTCAGGACGACCCGGGTGACACCTGCCGCTGCGGCGGCCTTCAGCACCCGCTCGGTGCCCTCGACCGCCGGGCGGATCACCAGGGCGGGATCCTTCGGCTGGGCGATGGGAAAGGGCGAGGCGGTGTGGACCAGCGCCGAAATGCCCGCCATCGCTTCGGCCCAGCCCGCGTCGGCTTCGAGGTCGGCCTGCACGAGGCTGAGCTGCCCGGCCGTGTCCGTGAGGTAGGGCTGCAGCGCGTCATGGACCTCGCCCGCCCGGTCAAGCCGCCTGACCGTCCCACGGACGTTGTAGCCGGCATTCAGAAGCTTCAGCGCGACGTGCTTGGCGATAAACCCGGAAACTCCGGTCAGAAGGACAGTCTCGGCCATCGCCTGCTCCAGTCTTTACAGTGTCAACATGTGCTATATGGGTCAGGTTGGCAGGCCGACAAGGGTCAGGTCAGGCAATCGGCGAAGGACGTCATTCCAGGAGGCGGCGGGCGATCACCTGCGCCTGAATTTCCGCAGCCCCTTCGAAGATGTTCAGGATGCGGGCGTCGCAGAGGATGCGGCTGATCCGGTATTCCAGCGCGAAACCGTTGCCGCCGTGGATCTGCAGCGCGTTGTCGGCGGCGGCCCAGGCGACGCGGGCACCCAGAAGCTTGGCCATCCCGGCCTCCAGGTCGCAGCGCTGGCCGTGGTCCTTCTGCCAGGCGCTGAAGTAGGTCAGCTGGCGGGCGATCATGATCTCGACCGCCATCATCGCCAGCTTGCCCGAGATGCGCGGGAAGGCGATCAGGGGCTTGCCGAACTGCTGGCGGTCAAGGGCGTATTGCATCCCCGTTTCCAGCGCGGATTGTGCCACGCCGATCGCCCGCGCGCCGGTCTGGATGCGGGCGGATTCAAACGTCTGCATCAGCTGCTTGAAGCCCTGGCCCTCGACCCCGCCCAGAAGGTTTTCGCCCTTCACCGGGAAGCTGTCGAAGTTGACGGTGTATTCCTTCATGCCCCGGTAGCCGAGCACCTCGATTTCGCCGCCCGAAAGGCCGGGATCGACAAAGGGAGTGTCGTCGCTGCCCGGGGTCTTTTCGGCCAGGAACATGGAGAGGCCGCGGTAATCGCTGGTGCCTTCAACGCTGCGCGCGAGGACGGTCATGACGTGCGTGCGTGCGGCGTGGGTGATCCAGGTCTTGTTGCCGGTGATCGTCCAGTCGCCCCCGTCCTTGCGGGCGCGGGTGCGGAGGCTGCCAAGGTCGGAGCCGGTGTTCGGTTCGGTGAAGACGGCGGTCGGGAGGATTTCGCCGGAAGCAAGGCCGGGGAGCCATTTTGCTTTCTGCGCATCGGTGCCGCCGCAGAGGATGAGTTCGGCAGCGATTTCACTGCGGGTGCCAAGCGAGCCGACGCCGATGTAGCCGCGTGACAGCTCTTCCGAGACGACGACCATCGAGGCCTTGGAGAGGCCGAAACCGCCGTATTCCTCGGGGATGGTCATGCCGAAGACGCCCATCCCGGAAAGGTCGTCGATCACCTCCATCGGGATCAGCGCATCCTTGAGGTGCCAGTCCTGCGCGAAAGGGATGACCTTTTCGTCGGCATAGCGGCGGAACTGGTCGCGGATCATTTCCAGCTCGTCATCGAGGCCGGTCGCGCCGAAAGTGGCCCGGCCATGGTTGTCCCGCATCAGGGCCACCAGCGCCGCGCGGGCAGAGGGGCTGTTGCCTGCCGCCAGCAGCCGGGCGGCGGCGTCGCCGGGGGTCCAGGTCAGGCCAAGGTCAGCGAGCCGCGCCAGTTCGTGCTGGCTCATCGGAATACCGCCCGCGATCTGGTTGAGGTACTCGCCAAAGCCGATCTGCAGGATGAGCGCCTCCATCGCGCCGAACCGACCTGCTTCGTCCAGCCGGTCGGCCCAGGCGGTGAGCTGTCGCAGTGCCTCGACATAGGTTGCAAGCCAGGACAGGGCATGCGCCTGGTACTGCCGCGCTTCCAGGGCCGCGGTCTTGATCTTTCCCTCGACGACCACCTCTGCCTTCAGCCCGTCGCGCGCGGCGCTGAACAGGGTCTCGATCTCGGGCAGGGCGGCATGGGCGAGCTTGCGAAGACCGGCAAGGATCGGCGTGTCGGGCGTGGCCAGACTGGTTGCGTCTCCATCATGCGGCATCGGCGGGCTCCGGCGGGATTCTGCACTTGCGAAGGGATAGGACCTTCGCATCCG
>JBIJDO010000373.1:0-3428 GCA_044344105.1 Tabrizicola sp. | reverse complement strand
CTCGGACCCGATGGCGATTCTCGGGATCGCGGAACTGGGCGTCGTCATGTTCCTGTTCATCATCGGGCTGGAGTTGGAGCCGTCGAAGCTTTGGGCGATGCGGCGCGACATTCTGGGGCTGGGGCTGCTGCAGGTCCTTCTGTGCGTGGCAATCCTGGGGCTGGTGGGCGTGGCGCTGGGCTACCCTTACGCCGGTTCGCTGGTGGCGGGGGCGGGGTTTACCCTGACCTCGACCGCCATCGTGATGCAGATGCTGCAGGAGCGCAACGACATCTCCGCCCCGAAAGGCCAGCGGATCGTGTCGATCCTGCTGTTGGAGGACCTGGCCATCGTGCCGCTCCTGGCCTTGGTCGCGTTTCTGGCACCGGGCGGGGAAGAGGTGACGCTGATCGACCGGCTGCAGGGCGTGGCCATCGGGCTTGGGGCCATCGCAGCGCTGGTGGTGGCGGGCATCTACCTTCTCAACCCGATGTTCCGGCTGCTGGCGGCGTCCCGCGCGCGCGAGGTGATGACGGCGGCGGCCCTGCTCGTGGTGCTCGGGGCGGCGCTCTGGATGCAGCTTGGCGGATTGTCCACGGCAATGGGGGCGTTTCTGGCAGGCGTCCTGCTGTCGGAATCAAGCTTTCGCCACCAGCTTGAGGCGGATGTCGAGCCGTTCCGGGGCATCCTTCTGGGGCTTTTCTTCCTGGCGGTCGGCATGGCGCTGGACCTGTCGGTGATCGCCGACAACTGGCAGCTCGTCGCTGTCAGTGTCGTGTCACTGATGGTGCTGAAGTCGGCGATCATCTACGGCGTGGCGCGGGTCAACAAGGCGTCCCATGCCGAGGCGCTGGAGCGGACGGTGCTGATGGCGCAGGGCGGCGAGTTTGCCTTCGTGCTCTATTCGGCGGCCTTTGCCGTGGGGCTTCTGAGCGTCGGGGACAACGCGATCCTGAACGCCATCGTCATCGTCTCGATGGCTTTGACCCCGCTGATGGTGATCCTGCATGACCGGCTGAAGCCGGTGGCGACGGTATCGACCGAAGGCGTCGAGGCGCCCGAGGGGCTGTCGGGGCAGGTGCTGATCATCGGCTTCGGCCGGTTCGGCCAGGTGGCCAGCCAGCCGGCGCTGGCCCGGAAATGCACGATCAACATCATCGACGACGACCCCGAGATGATCCGTGCGGCGGAAAGCTTCGGCTTCAAGGTCTGGTTCGGCGACGGGACGCGGCTCGACATCCTGAAGGCCGCCGGGGCGCAGACCGCGCGGGCCATCGTGATCGCCACGGACAAGAAAGAGGTGACGACGCGGATCGCCAGACTGGTCAGGCAGGAGTTTCCCAATGCGGCGGTGCTGGCGCGGGCCTGGGACCGGGCGCATGCGATCGAGCTGATCAAGGAGGGCGTCGATCACCAGCTGCGCGAGGTGTTCCATTCGGCGCTCGCCTTGGGCAGCGAGGTGCTGGACGTGCTGGGGGTGGACCCCGACGAGATCGCCGAGATCGCCGAAGGGGTGAAGAAGCGCGATGCCGAGCGGCTGGCGCTGCAGACCACGGGCGACATCTATTCCGGCAAGAGCCTGATCATCGGCAACGCCGAGGATGTTGCCGCCCGCGTCTAGCCCCGGTCTAGCCGGGTGCGCCGACCGCGCGGCGGTCGGGTGCGGGTTCGGGCGGAGACATCAGGCTTTCCAGCTTGGCCTTCACCTCGGGCGGCCAGGGCATCGAGGTGTGCTTGTCCAGCCACGACGCCGCGAGGACCTGTTCGACCGACCAGCGGTGTTCGTCGCCGCAGTGGATCGTGTGGTTCAGCCGGACCGAGGATTTGCCGACCTTCAGGATCCTCAGCCGGAAGGTGAGCGTGTCGCCGAAGAACGAGGGGGCTGAGAAGTCGCAGGTCAGATGCACGGTCGGCGTGCCCCAGCGTTCGTTCCAGATGATCTTGTGCCAGGGCCAGCCGATATGGGCCCAGAACTCCTCGACCACGCCGTTCAGGATGTTGAGATAGGCCGGGTAGTAGGCGGTGCCGGAGATGTCGCAGTCGCCGAAGTGAAGCGTGCGGTCGGTGGTGAAGCAGACGGTCATCGCGGGTCTTTCCTGTCTGGCGATTGGCGGGGCTGGTCTGTCAGGTGCGGTCGTCCTTGGGGCTGCCCATCACGACATAGGTGGTGATGGCGCGGACCTGGGGCAGGGTGCCGAGGCCTTCGGTATGCCAGTGCTTGTAGGCGGCAAGGTCCGCGCATTCGATGCGGAGGAGGTACTCCACGGTGCCGGTGATGTTGTGGCACTCCCGCACTTCGGGGGCGCGGGCGACGGCGCGTTCGAACGCCTCCTGCGCCGCCTTGGTGTGGGTGCCGAGGCCGACGGTGACATAGGCGACGAAGCCGATGCCCAGCTTTGCCGGGTCAAGGACGGCGCGGTAGGATTTGATCACGCCGCCGCGTTCCAGGGCCTGCACCCGGCGGAGACAGGCCGAAGGCGACAGGCCGACGCGATCAGCCAGCGCAAGATTGGGCTGGCGCGCGTCGCGGGTCAGCTCGCGCAATATCCGGTGGTCGATCTCGTCAAGACTGGTCATTTGTTGCAAGGATAGTGCAGTTCGCGCCGTGTTTGCAACCTTTCGCCACCGGATGCAGCGCAAGGTTGCGGGCATGACATACGATCTTCTGATCGCCCTTCTGGGCTTTGCCTTCGTCACCTCGGTCACGCCGGGGCCGAACAACATGATGCTGCTGGCCAGCGGGGTGAACTTCGGCTTTCGCCGCACGCTGCCGCATATGCTGGGGATCAGCGTCGGGCATTCGGTGATGGTGTTCCTGGTCGGCCTTGGGCTGGCGGGCGTGTTCCGGGCCTGGCCCCCGGCGCTGACGCTGCTGAAGATCGCGTCGGTCGCTTACATGCTGTGGCTGGCCTGGAAGATTGCCAATGCGGGCGCGCCGGGCGAGGGGCGGGCGAAGGCGCAGCCGATGACGTTCCTGCAGGCGGCCGCGTTCCAGTGGGTGAACCCCAAGGCCTGGGCCATGGCGCTGGGGGCGGTATCGGCCTATGTGACGGAGCCTTCGGTCTGGGCCTGTGCCGCGGTGGCGGTGGTCTTCGCCCTGGTGAACCTGCCCTCGGTGTCGGTCTGGGCCGGCATGGGGCAGGCGGTCCGGCGCTGGCTCGAGGGGCCGGGACGCCTGCGCGCGTTCAACTGGACCATGGCGGTGCTGCTGGTCCTGTCGCTCTGGCCGGTGGTCACGCTGGACCTCTAGCCTCGGCCTCGGCCTTGAGTGCCCGGTTCATCGCCTCGAAATCGGGGCGGAAGCGGGCAACGTCCATGGCGTAGAGCAGGATGCCGTTGAAGTGCTCGGAATGATGCAGCCGGGTGCCGCCTTGCATCGGGGCCAGGCGGAACCGGTGCAGCCCGTCAAAGAGACCGGGAAGAAGCAGCCGACCGCGCCAGGCGAAGGC
>JBIJDO010000068.1:0-10102 GCA_044344105.1 Tabrizicola sp. | reverse complement strand
GAAACGCTGATCTTTTCCAGGGGGATGCCGTCGAACAGGATCTTCATGTCCTCGACGCTGTCAATCGCGACCCCCGCCTTCCCCACATCGCCAACCACGCGGGGGTGATCGCTGTCATAGCCCCGGTGCGTCGCGAGGTCGAAGGCGACCGACACCCCCTGCTGCCCGCCCGCGAGCGCTTTCCGGTAGAAGGCGTTTGACTCCTCGGCGGTCGAGAACCCCGCGTACTGCCGGATCGTCCAGGGCCGCCCGGCATACATCGTCGCCCGCACCCCGCGCGTGAAGGGTGCCACGCCGGGCAATTCATCCATTTGCGGAAGGCCCTTCACATCGGCGGCCGTGTAGAGCGGCTTGACCGTGATCCCCTCCAGCGTCTGCCAGTTCAGGGCCTCCGGACGTCCGCCCTGCAATTCTTTCGAGGCCAGCGCCTCCCATGCTTTCCGGTCCGTCATCGCCCGCTCCATTTCCCGCCGTCACCGCGCTTGGGCTTTTGCCGAAAGCCCCCTATATCAAGGCGATGAAAGCCGTCGCCCGTCGTCCGTTCCTTGCCATTCTGGCCCTTGTCGTGCCAGTGCTGGGATTTCCCGCGGGGGCCGATGAGGTCCCGGCGTTCGCCGCTGTTCCCGCCGCCGAGGTGGTCGAAGCCGACCTTCTGTTCCAGCGCCGCCCGGTCATCGTCTTTGCCGACAGCGCCGGAGACCCCGCCTTTGTCCGGCAGATGGAGCTTCTGACCCGCTACCACGCCGAGCTTGCCGCCCGCGACGTGATCCTGATCACCGACACCGACCCGGCCAACCCCTCTGCCCTGCGCATGAAGCTGCGGCCCCGAGGGTTTTCGCTGGTCCTGATGGACAAGGACTGGAAGCCATCGATCCGGAAGCCCCTGCCCTGGGAGGGGCGCGAGATCGTCAACTCCATCGACAAGATGCCCATCGCGCGGACCGAGGCGCTGGAGAAGAATCCGGCGGGACGGTAAGTGACCGGAATTTTTGAAAATTCCGGATCGGAGCCTTCAAAGGCTCCGTCACGATTTCTTCGAAGAAATCGGCCCCGGCCTGACCGACGCGGCATCACTCGAACTCCATGATCACATCATCGACCTTCATGCTTGCCCCGGCTTGGGCCATGACCCTCTTCACCACGCCCTTGCGTTCCGCTTTCAGGATGTTCTCCATCTTCATCGCCTCGACGGTCGCCAGCGCCTGGCCTTCCTGAACCTCGTCGCCCTCGGCCACGGCGATCTTCACCACCAGCCCCGGCATCGGGCAGAGGAGGTACTTGGACGTGTCCGGCGGGGCCTTTTCCAGCATCAGGCCCGCCAGCGCCTTCTGGCGCGGGGTCTGGACATGGACCTTCAGGTCCGCCCCCCGCAGCCGCATCCGGAAACCCATCGGCACCTTGGCGGTCTTGATGACCAGAGGCGCGCCGTCCACCGTCAGGCGCGCCAGGGGCTGCCCCGGCGTCCAGTCGCTTTCCACCCGCAGCCTGGTGCCATCCTCGAAGGCGATGGTGGAGCCTTCGGTGTCGGCCTCGATCCGCACCGGCCAGCTTTTCCCTTGCAGCGTGACCACCCAGTCGTCGCCCACCCGCCGCGTATGGTTGTCCATGGTGCCGGAGATGCGCGTGCGTCTGATCTCGGCGACGCGGTTCATTGCGGCCGCAGCGGCGGCGACCTTGCGCAGAAGGTCCTGCGGCAGCGTGGCGCCCTTGAAGCCATCGGGGAATTCCTCGGCGATGAAGGCGGTGGTGATGTTCCCGCTGGTGAAGCGGGGATGGTCCATCACGGCGGAACAGAACGGCAGGTTATGCCCGATCCCCTCCACCTCGAACGTGTCCAGCGCCAGCCGCATCTCCTCGATCGCATCCGCCCGCGTCGGGCCCCAGGTGCAGAGCTTGGCGATCATCGGGTCGTAGAACATGCTGATCTCGCCGCCCTCGTAGACGCCGGTATCGTTGCGCACGACCCCGCCGCGAGCGGTCTTGCCTTCCACGGGGGGCCGGTAGCGGGTGAGCCGCCCGATGGAGGGCAGGAAGTTGCGATACGGGTCCTCGGCATAGAGGCGGCTTTCCATCGCCCAGCCGTGGATCTTCAGGTCCTTCTGGCGGAATGGCAGCGGCTCGCCATTCGCGACCCGGATCATCTGTTCCACCAGATCGACCCCGGTGATCAGTTCCGTCACCGGGTGTTCAACCTGCAAACGGGTATTCATTTCAAGGAAATAGAAGTTGCGGTTGCCATCGACGATGAACTCCACCGTCCCGGCGCTGGTGTAGCCAACCGCCTTCGCCAGCGCGCAGGCCTCATCCCCCATCGCCTTCCGCGTCGCCTCATCCAGAAAGGGGCTCGGCGCCTCCTCGATCACCTTCTGGTTCCGCCGCTGGATCGAGCACTCGCGTTCATGCAGGTAGACGCAGTTGCCATGGCTGTCGGCCAGCACCTGGATTTCGATGTGGCGCGGCTGGGTCACGAACTTCTCGATGAAGATGCGGTCATCGCCGAAACTCGCTGCCGCCTCGTTCTTCGAGGACTGGAAGCCTTCGCGCGCCTCGGCATCGGTCCAGGCGATCCGCATCCCCTTGCCGCCGCCTCCGGCGCTGGCCTTGATCATCACCGGATAGCCGATCTGGGCGCTGATCTTCACCGCCTCGTCCGCATCCGCGATCAGGCCCATGGTGCCGGGAACGGTCGAAACCCCGGCACCTTGCGCGATCTTCTTCGAGGTGATCTTGTCGCCCATCGCCTCGATGGCCGTGCTGGGTGGCCCGATGAAGACCACGCCCGCCGCCTCCAGAGCCGCCGCGAAACTGCGGTTTTCGGACAGGAATCCATAGCCCGGATGCACTGCTTCGGCGCCCGTCTGGCGGATGGCCTCAATGATCCGGTCGATCACGATATAGCTTTGCGCGGCGGGCGAGGGGCCGATATGCACCGCCTCGTCCGCCATCTCCACATGCAAGGCGTTCCGGTCGGCATCCGAGTAGACCGCCACCGTCCTGATCCCCATCCGGCGCGCGGTCTTGATCACGCGGGCTGCGATCTCGCCCCGGTTGGCGATCAGGATCTTGTCAAACATCGGCTCCCCCCGTCGGAAATGGAAAAGACCACCCGGGAGAGCGTCCCGGATGGTCCTTCCTGGTCGTGTAAACCCGCCCGAAGGCGGCTCAGGTCAGTAGCCCGAGTTGCAGGGCGGGAGGCCGACCTCGATGCCGCAGGTGGCGACCCCGGCAAGGCCGCCAAGCGCGGCCCCGGCCAGCATGTTTTCATCCAGCACATCGGCGACCAGCGCCCCTGCGGCGGCACCGGCAACGCCCCGCGATGCGGGGTCCTGCATGCAACCGGCCAGAACGGTGGAAAAGAGACCGAAAACGACAAGCGACTTCTGCATTTTGTACTGCCTCGCAGGTTTGTTGTTATTGCGCGGGATTCTACAGCAATATCACGGGTTTCCAAGCGGTTTTTCGCCGTTCTCACGCAATCGGCACGCCGCTGCCTGACCACAAGGAACGGTCCGGCCTGGGACGGGCCGGACCGCAGGGAAGGGGAAGGGTAACAACGTTGACTGCGCATGCTGCGGCAGGACTGCCGGTCACAAGCCTGGAAACAATGGCGCGGCCTTGCAACCATTGCAAACGCGATGACGGTGCCCGCACAACCCTGAGCAAAAGCGCGCCAAAAGCCCTGATCGGTCGGCGATTTCATGCCTAGTCGTCGTCCCCGTCCCACCGATCCCCCAACGCATCGGGCGCATCCGGGGCGAAGACCTCCGGAAAGGCCGCCTCGGCGCGCCGCACGTCGACCTTCAGCAAGGCCTCATAGGAACAGGGATCGAAGGGATCCTCGGCCGGCACCACCTCGCGCCCGAAAAGCCACGAGAGCCGCCCGGCATCCAGATTGCCCCGCTCGAAAGGTTCTTCGCCGAACGACTGCCAGAGTGCCGCCATGAAGGCCTGATCCGCCGCCCGGTCCGCATGCTTGCGGTCCTTGAACCGTTCCCGCCGGACGATCCGGGTGGCCCCCTCCTTCAGATTGGCGCGCCGGATGGTGAACTGGAAATCAGTGCCCGGCATCCGGCCGGGAAAGCCTCGGTGTTTCAGCATGGCACCTGTCCCCGGTCGGCACGGCGGGCGGCACGGACAGAAGCAGGCAGGGTCCCTGCCCGCAGAGGGTTCAGACGCAGCCTGGGAACTTCGGGGGACTCCGGCCGGTCAACCGCGCCGATGCGCAGGACGCCGGAAAGTGGTGCGGGCCCGTCCGGCTGGTGCCGACAGGCCCGCGCCGAAAGATTACTTGTACTTGCCGGTTTCGGTCGGCTCGACAGTGACCGGATCGACCATGACTTCTTCCTCTTTCTTGGCGCAGGCGGCGACAGCCGAGACCATTGCCAGAACCAGAACGAGACGTGCGCTCTTCGACATCCTCTACTCCATCCTTCTAGGGGTGCTTCGGATACCTTTCCGGCATCCTGCACCTGTTCGCTGTTGACGGCCGAATTGGCCCGGCCTTTCGCCACCATATCCGAAAGGGTTTCGGAATGGTATGTCGGCCCGACCAAGTTCACGACCTGTGGCGTTCGTACATCAGCCGGTTGCGCATGGCCAGTCGGAAAATCAACATTTTGGGTCCGCATCAGAAGACCTCCCAGATGCAGACGCCGTTCTCGACGCGGTAGCTTTCGAAGAATTGCACCACATCCGGTGCAGGCTCGCCGAAGGGCACTTCGGCACTGGCGAAAGAGATGATGATCTGCTGCGGGGCAGGCACCATTCCGTCGATCCGGCCGACCGCAAAACTGTCGCAGACCGCCTGCATGTCGGCTGCCGAAGCCTCAAGATCGTCCGTGCCAAGGCCCGGAGCAAGGAAGCGGAACCGCGCGGTGGCCCCAGACGGTCCGGGCGCATTGGTGATGATGTCGATCAGGCGCAGGTCGCGGCCCGACGGCACGTCGATCCCCTCGCCGGAAGGGGCATCCTCCTGGCAGCCGGTGGTCAGGATCAGGGCGGCGAGGACCGCGAGGGATCGCAGATGCGCAAAAGGGTTCATCATGTCACAAAGGAATGTTGTCGTGTTTTTTCCACGGGTTCGCCAGCTTCTTCGAGCGCAGCGCCGCAAAGGCCCGCGCCACGCGGCGGCGGGTCGAATGCGGCATGATCACCTCGTCGATGAAGCCCTTTTCGGCGGCCACGAAGGGGTTGGCGAAGCGGTCCTCGTAGTCCCTGACCCGCCCGGCGATCTTCTCGGCATCGCCAAGCTCGCTGCGGTACAGGATCTCGACCGCGCCCTTCGCCCCCATCACCGCCACCTCGGCGGTGGGCCAGGCATAGTTGAAGTCGCCGCGCAGATGCTTGGAGGACATCACCACATAGGCTCCGCCATAGGTCTTGCGGGTCAGGACCGTGACCTTCGGCACCGTCGCCTCGGCGTAGGCGAAGAGAAGCTTGGCGCCGTGCTTGATGACCCCGGCATATTCCTGGCCGGTCCCCGGCAGGAACCCCGGCACATCGACAAGGGTCAGGATCGGGATTTCGAACGCATCGCAGAACCGCACGAACCGCGCCGCCTTGCGACTGGCGTCGATGTCAAGGCATCCGGCCAGCACCATCGGCTGGTTTGCCACCACGCCCACCGACTGCCCCTCGATCCGGATGAAGCCGGTGATGATGTTGGCGGCAAAGGCGGCCTGGATCTCGAAGAAATCGCCTTCGTCGGCAACCTTGGCGATCAGTTCCTTCATGTCATAGGGCTGGTTCGGGTTGTCCGGCACCAGACTGTCGAGGCTGGGCTCTACCCTTGCCGGATCATCGAAGAACGGTCGGACCGGGGCCTTCTCGCGGTTGTTCAAGGGCAGGAAGTCGATGAGACGCCGGGTTTCGGCCAGCGCCTCGACATCGTTCTCGAAGGCCCCGTCCGCCACGGATGATTTGCGGGTATGGGTTGCGGCCCCGCCCAGCTCTTCGGCGGTGACCTGTTCGTTCGTCACCGTCTTCACCACATCGGGGCCGGTCACGAACATGTAGCTGGAGTCCTTCACCATGAAGATGAAGTCGGTCATGGCGGGGGAGTAGACCGCCCCCCCGGCGCAGGGTCCCATGATGAGGGAAATCTGCGGCACCACGCCGGAGGCAAGGACGTTGCGCTGGAACACCTCGCCGTAGGCCGCGAGCGAGCCGACGCCTTCCTGGATGCGCGCGCCGCCACTGTCGTTGATCCCGATCACCGGCGCGCCGTTCTGGATCGCCATGTCCATGATCTTGCAGATCTTCGCGCCATGCGTCTCGGACACCGAGCCGCCGAAGACGGTGAAGTCCTGCGCGAAGACATAGACCATCCGCCCGTTCACCGTGCCCCAGCCGGTGACGACGCCGTCGCCCGCCGGGCGTTCCTGATCCATCCCGAAGTCCATGCAGCGGTGCGTGACGAACATGTCGAACTCTTCGAAACTGCCCTCGTCCAGGAGAAGCTCGATCCGCTCGCGCGCGGTCAGTTTGCCCTTGGCATGCTGTGCGGCCACCCGGCGCTCGCCCCCGCCCGCCCGCGCCATGCCGCGCCGGGCCTCAAGTTCGGCCAGAATGTCGTTCATCGCACAGTCCCTCCGGCGGATGCCCCGGGCAATCTAGGGAAATCGTGCGGCGGCGAGAAGCGGGAAACGGATAATTTGCAAAGTTATGCAGAGTGGAGGATTTCAAATTGCAAAGACGCAAAGGGGTGGCTGTGTTCGGCCTCGCGGTCTAAACCTGCCGCGACCCATGCCCGAGGACATCATGCCCAACTTTCCCATCCCCGTCGTGACCATCGGCCTTCTTCTCGCCTCGAACGTCTTCATGACCTTCGCCTGGTACGGCCATCTGAAGTACAAGTCCGCCGGGCTGATCACCGTAATCCTGATCAGCTGGGGCATCGCGTTCTTCGAATATGTCCTGATGGTGCCCGCCAACCGCATCGGCTACGGCTATTTCTCGGCCGCCGAGCTGAAGACGATCCAGGAGGTCATCACCCTGTCGGTCTTCGCCGTCTTCTCGGTCTTCTACCTGCGCGAGCCGTTGATGTGGAACCACCTCGTCGGCTTTGCCTTCATCGCGGCGGGGGCCTTCTTCATCTTCCACAAATGGGCGTGACGGGACAAAGCCCCAATCGAATGCACTTCACGTCTGGCCCCGGAGCGGACCGCAATGGACATCCCCAGACCCCGCGCTTAAGGAAACGCGCATGGCTTCCCTTCCCGCACCGCGTTTTCTGGACCGGACGACCCCGCCGAAGATCGTCACCCTGATCCTTCTGGCCGGGCTTTCCGCCCTGACCATGAACATCTTCCTGCCCTCGCTGCCCGGCATGGCGGTCTATTTCGGCGTGCCCTACGGCGTGATGCAGCAGTCGGTCGCGCTCTATCTGGCGCTGTCCGCCGCCCTGCAGGTGGTGATCGGCCCGATCTCCGACCGCTATGGCCGCCGCAAGGTGCTGATCGGCTCGCTTGCCCTCTTCCTTCTGGCCACGCTCGGCACGCTCATGGCCCCCACCGCAAGCAGCTTTCTCTTCTTCCGCATGGCCCAGGCCGTGATCGCCTCGGGCATGGTCCTGAGCCGGGCCGTGGTCCGCGACATGGTCGCCGACGAAAAGGCCGCCAGCATGATCGGCTATGTCACCATGGGGATGAGCCTGGTGCCGATGATCGGCCCGGTCATCGGCGGTGTCCTTGACGACCTATACGGCTGGAAGGCCAACTTCGCGCTTCTCCTGGTCCTCGGGCTCGGCACCCTTGCCCTCGTCTGGGCCGACCTTGGCGAGACCGCCACCCTGCGCCGGGTCGGCATGCGGGATCAGGTCCGCAGCTACCCCACCCTTATCGCCTCGCGCCGGTTCTGGGGCTACACGCTTGCCGCCGCCTTCGCCTCGGGCTGCTTCTTCGCCTATCTCGGCGGCGCGCCTTACGTCGGCGACAAGGTCTTCGGCCTGACCTCGACCGAGGTTGGCGCGCTCTTCGCCCTGACGGCCATCGGCTATGCCTTGGGCAACTACCTTGCCGGGCGGTTTTCCGTGCGCATGGGCATGAACCGGATGATCCTGATCGGGACCCTCGTCACTTCGCTCGGTCTTGCGACCCTCGCCCTTCTGACCTGGGCGGGCCTCTCCGGGCCGGTGGTCTTCTTCGGGCTCACCGTCTTCATGGGCCTTGGCAACGGCATCTGCCTGCCGAACGCCAATGCCGGGATGCTGTCGGTCCGCCCCGACCTTGCCGGCACCGCCTCCGGCCTTGGCGGGGCGATCCTGATCGGCGGCGGTGCCGCGCTGGCCGCCCTGGCAGGCGCACTTCTCGGGCCGGGGGCGACCGAAATGCCGCTGATCCTCCTGATGCTGGCCTCCTCGCTCGCTTCGGTCATCGCGATCCTCTTCGTCATCCGCCGGGCACGCCAGTTGGCTGCGCACCAGATCGGCGCTTGACGGGCCGGGTTTGCAAAGCCACCGTGGACTTTGCAAAGCGGGGTGCGGAATGGCGATCCAGAAACTCTACGCCGGGGTCAAGCTCCGCGAAATGCGCGGCCGACTCGGTCTGACCCAGAAGGCCTTTGCCGACCGGCTCTCGGTCTCCCTGCCCTACCTGAACCAGATGGAGAACAACCACCGCCCGGTCAGCGCCGCGGTGGTTCTTGCCCTGGCGCAGGAATTCGGCTTCGACGTCACCGAACTCACCGTCGGCGAAAGCGAGCGTCTCGTCACCGACATGCGCGAGGCCCTGGCCGATCCGGTCTTCACCACCGCCACGCCGCCGGTGGCCGACCTGCGGCTTGCCGCCTCGAACGCCCCGGCTTTGGCCCGCGCCTTTCTTGACCTCCACCGCGCCTACCGCCAGACCCACGAACGCCTCGCCTCCCTGGACGAGGCGCTGGGGCGGGACGAAACCTCGCTCCGTCCCTCGCCCTGGGAAGAGGTGCGCGATTTCTTTCACTATTGCGACAATTACCTGGATGCGCTCGACCGCGCTGCCGAACACTTTGCGGCCACAGCATCTCATGGAAAATCAGTCGAGAATCTTGCGATTGACCTGTTGGGAAAGATGGGCGTTTATCTACACTATTCGAACATTGCCGCTTTGCGCCAGTTTGACCCAGATGCCCGCCGACTGGCCATTTCCACCCGCGCCTCCGGCCCGACGCAGCGCTTCCAGCTTTTGCACCAGGTCGCCCTTCTGACCCAGAACGACCTGCTGGAGGCAACGCTCGACCTCGCCCGCTTTGCCACGCCAGAGGCCCGCGACATCGCCAAGGTCGGTCTTGCCAACTACTTTGCCGGCGCGGCCCTCATGCCCTACCGCACGTTCCTGGCGGCGGCGCAGGACCTGCGCCACGATCTGGAACGCCTTGCCGATCTTTTCGGTGCCTCGATCGAACAGGTCGGTCACCGGCTTTCCACCCTGCAGCGCCCCGGCACCAAGGGCATCCCGTTCTTCTTCGTCCGCGTCGATCAGGCCGGAACCATCACCAAACGCCACTCTGCCACCCGCCTGCAATTCGCCCGCTTCGGCGGAGCCTGCCCCTTGTGGAACGCGCATCGGGCCTTTGAAACGCCGGGACAGTTCCTGCGCCAGCTGGCCGAGACGCCCGACGGGGTGCGCTACCTCTGCCTTGCCCGCGACGTCTCGAAACCGGCCGGGGCCTTCCTCGCCCCGGTCCGCCGCTATGCCATCGGCCTTGGCTGCGAGGTGCAGCACGCGCAGGCTCTGGTCTATTCCGACGGCCTTGACCTCAAGGGCCGGTTCGAGCCGATCGGCATTTCCTGCCGCATCTGCGAACGGGTGACCTGCCACCAGCGCTCGGTCCCGCCGCTTGAGGGTCGCATCCGGATCAACCCGAACGCCCGCGACGTCCTGCCCTACGAGATCGCGCCCTGACCCAAATATTTGACTCAAATTTGACCTGCCCTTTGGCAAATACTCCGCAGGGGGTCTGGGGGGTGCGAAACCCCCCAGCGCTGGCCAGAGGCGGCACGTCTACCTTTGTGCCGTCCGCCAGTTCGGGTGGATCCAGGGCTCGAGGTTCGACGCGGGCAGCGGCGTCCGGCCCAGGATATGGTCCGCGGCCTTTTCCCCCACCATGATCGAAGGCGCATTCA
>JBIJDO010000048.1:0-12006 GCA_044344105.1 Tabrizicola sp. | reverse complement strand
GCGATGACGATTTCCGGGATCGCTCGCAGGGCATCCATCGTGCGGCGGAAAAGCGGGATCAGGCGGGGCCAGCGGGCCAGGCCACGGGTGGCGAGGAGCGACAGCGAGACGGCGGCCAATGCACCAAGAAGCGTGGCGACGGCGGCGATGTTCAGGGTTTCGATCAAGGCGGGGACACTGTCCCGGAAGAGACCGGGCAGGTTGGCCCGATTCGCCCAGGCTTCGGCAAAGACCTCGGAAGGGAAATCGAAGACCTGGGTCAGGCCTTCGAGGAAGCCGCCGGCATTGCGGGTCTCGGCCAGGGACCAGCCCGAGGCCATGAGGGCAACGAAGAGGACGAGGAGAATGCCGCCATACATCCGCTTGCGGCGGACCATGTCGAGATAGGCTTCGTTTCTGTTGGACAGGTCGGGGCGCTGGCCCTGTTCCGGTCCGAAGGCGACATCGACCATGGGATCATCCGGACAAGAAAAGGCCGGACCCCGCCTGGTGGCAGGGCCCGGTCGGGAGGTCGAAGCTTACATGCCTTCCTGCAGCTTCCGGGCGGCAAGGATGCCTTCGTAGGCTGAGTGTTCGACCGGCACGAAGTCCTTGGCGTCACCGGCGGCGACCGCATAGGCACAGTCCTTGTCGGTTTCCCAGAGGTCGGCGGTGAGCACGGTCACCTTGTCCTTCACCTCCTGCGGCAGCGCCTTGCGGACGACCATGGGGCCTTCCGGGATCAGGGTCGAGCGCCAGATCTCGACGAGGTTCGACATGTCCACAAGGCCTGCATCCGCGGCCTTGCGGAACGCGCCGGAATTGTAGCCGTCTTCCCAGTTGCCCAGGCCGTCGGCCCAGCTGACACCGGCGTCGAAGTCGCCGTTGGCGACGCCGACGATGGTCTGCTCATGCCCGCCGGACATCTTCACTTCGGCGAAGTAATCTTCCAGCTTGCCGTATTTGGCGGTCAGTTCGGCACCGGGGACAAGATAGCCGGAGGTCGAATTCGGATCGGCGAAGGCGAAGGTCTTGCCCTTGGCATCATCCATCGAAGTGATGCCGGTGTCCTTGCGGGTGAAGCCGATCGAATAGTAGCCGGTCGAGCCGTCGGCGTTCTGCTTGGTCAGCTTGACCTCGACCGCTTCGGGATCGGTCAGGTAGATCTTGGCATAGGCCGATGCCCCGAGCCAGGCATAGTCCAGCGAGCCGCCCAGAAGGCCCTGGATCACGCCATCATAATCAGCGGGAGTAAAGAGCTTTACCGGGACGCCGAGGGCTTCCTCCATCTTGGCGCGGAAGCATTCGTTCGAGGTCATCCGGTCCTGGGCGTTTTCACCGCCAAGGATGCCGATGTTGAATTCGGTGATCTCCTGAGCCATGGCCGAAGTGGCCATCAACGAGACGAGAGCGGTAGCAGTCAGCAGCTTTTGCATGGTTTCTCCGTGGGTTGGTCTTGGGGTCACGACAGCATCAGATCGGCGTAGGACCGGTCGGCTGCCCTGTCGGCGGGGATCGAGGTCGAGGTGGCGGCCTCGTTGAACGTGTCGTCCGCGCCGTAGATCTCGCGCGCGACGGAGGTCGAGAGCTGGTCGGGCGTGCCGTCAAAGACGACGCGGCCGTCGCGCATGCCGATGACGCGGTCGCAGTAGCGCCGGGCGGTGTCGAGGGTGTGGAGGTTCGCGATGACCATGCGGCGATCCTCCAGATTGATCCGGCGGAGCGTGTCCATGACGACCTGCGCGTTCATCGGGTCGAGGGAGGCGATGGGCTCGTCGGCGAGGATGATCTTCGGGTCCTGCATCAGGGCGCGGGCGATGGCGACGCGCTGCTGCTGGCCGCCCGAAAGCGCCTCGGCGCGTTTCGGGGCCTGGTCGGCGATGCCGAGGCGGTCGAGGATGTCGAGTGCGCGCAGGATGTCGGCGCGGGGCCAGAGGCTGAACATGGTCTGCAAGGTGGAGCGGCGGTTCAGGATGCCGTGGAGGACGTTCGAGGCGACATCCATCCGGGGCACGAGGTTGAACTGCTGGAAGATCATCGCGCAATGCGACTGCCAGGCCCGGGCTTCGGCGCCCTTGAGCGCAAGGACGTTGCGGCCATCGACCAGGATCTCGCCCGAGGTCGCGTCGATCAGCCGGTTCATCAGTCGAAGAAGCGTGGACTTGCCCGCACCCGACCGGCCGATGATGCCGATGAAGGCCGGACCATCGACCGCGAAGGACACAGCGTCCACGGCGGCCTTCTGGCCAAAGAGGCGCGTGACGGACTTGACCTGCAGCATCCGGCTTTCCCCAGCTTCGCGTGGTCTTCGGACTACCCTTTGACTGTGACAGGGGATCGAACGCTGGATGAAGCTTGTGTGACGGGCGGAAGGCCGCGGGCATTGGGATGACAAGCGTCCGTTGCCTGACTACGGTCAGGGTCAGAGGACCCGAGGCGGACAAGGGGAACCATGGCAATCACCCTGAAAGATGTGGCCGAACGCGCCGGGGTGTCCCGGGCCGCGGTGTCGCGCACCTTTACCGAAGGGGCGTCGGTGTCGGCCAAGACCCGGGCCAAGGTGGAACGGGCGGCGGCGGACCTGGGCTACAGCCCGAACATGCTGGCGCGCAGTCTGACCACGCGCCGGACCCAGCTTGTCGGGCTGGTCTCGAACAACTTCCACAACCCGGTCTTCCTGCAGATCTTCGATCTTTTCACCCGGGCCATCCAGGACTTCGGCCTGCGTCCCCTGCTGGTGAACCTGTCGGATGAGACTGATCCGGCCAGGTCCGCCAGGCT
This sequence comes from Tabrizicola sp., assembly GCA_044344105.1. Classification (GTDB taxonomy): domain Bacteria; phylum Pseudomonadota; class Alphaproteobacteria; order Rhodobacterales; family Rhodobacteraceae; genus Tabrizicola. The sequence continues at coordinate 9,246 of JBIJDO010000048.1, read as the reverse complement.
CTTGAAGCAGTATTCGGTCGACGGCGTCATCGTCGCCTCGTCGCATCTTCCGGATGGTTTTGCCCGGACCTTCCGCGATACCGGACTGCCGGTCGTCCATGCCTTTGGCCGGGCGACCGATGCGCTGGATGTGACGGTGGTCGGCATCGACAACGTCGCTGCCGGTCGCATGGCGGCAAGCACCCTCTTGGCGCGGGGCTACCGGACGCTGGGCTACATCGGCGGGCCGGAGGGTGCCTCGACCACCCAGGACCGGCTGGCGGGGTTTCAGGCCGAAGCGCAGCGGCAGGGGGTCGCGGTGATCTCCGGTTTCGCCGGGGCCTACAGCTATGAGGCGGGGCGGACCGAGATGGCGCGGGCCTTGCGCCAGACCCGCGCCGAAGCCTATTTCTGCGCCGACGATGTCCTGTCGATCGGGGCGCTTTCGGCGGTCGCCGAAGCGGGCCTGACCGCCCCGGACGATGTCGGGATCATCGGTTTGAACGACATGGAAATGGCCGGGTGGTCCAGCATCGGCCTGACCACGATCCACCAGCCGTTCGACAGGATCGTGCGCGCCTCGATCGAACTGATCGCAGCGCAACTGGCCGACCCGGCGCGCCCGCCCGAACTGCGCCAGTTTCCGTGCCATATCGTCGAACGGCGGACCTTGCGCCCGCTGGCCTGACCGTCAGCGGAACATTCCCGGCCGGGCATCTACCCAGGCACCGTGGTCCCTGGCCGATACCACCGCAGCCTCGACCGCCGCCATCGACCTCAGGCCCGCGTCGGCCAGAGGCAAACCTTCGCGAGGGGTGCCCCGGATCGTGTCGGCAAGGTCAGAGTAGATGTTGGCCACCGCCATCGGAAAGCCTTCAGGGTGGGCGATCGCCACGCGGGACAGGCGCCGGGCGTCTTCGCACAGGCCGCCCTCGCCCTTCTCCATGATCTGCGTCCGCCCGCCGAGCGGTGTATAGATCAGCTGGTTCGGCTGTTCCGACGCCCAGCGCAGGCCACCCGTCTCACCGAAGACCTGGATGTCGAAGCCATGCTGCCGCCCGATGGCGACCGACGAGGTCCAGAGCCGCCCGACCGTGCCGCGCGTCATGCGGAAGTTGACCATCGCGTCATCCTCCAGCGCCCGACTGGAAATGGTCGAGGCGAAATCGGCGGACAGTTGCGTGACCTCGTCATTGCAGATGAAGCTGGCCATGTGGAGCGCATGGATGCCGCAATCGGCGAACTGGCCCGAGATGCCGGCCTGCGCGGGGTCATAGCGCCAGCGGACGCGCGGGTTGTCGGCATCGGCGGCATTGGCGTGGTGGCCGTGGCTGAACGCGGTCACGACCAGCCGCACCGCCCCGATCTCGCCGCCCTGCACCATGGCGCGGGCCTGCCGGACCATCGGATAGGCGGAATAGCAGTAGTTGACCGCACAGATCCGGCCCACTTTGGCGGCGAGGCGGACGATCTCCTCCCCCTCATCCGCCGAGGTGGTCATCGGCTTTTCGCAAAGGACGTGGAAACCCGCCTCAAGGTAAGCCTTGGCGATCTCGAAATGGGTGGCGTTCGGGGTGGCCACGGTCACGAGGTCGGGGCGGTCCGGGCGGTTCCGCTCGCCCTCCAGCATCTCCTGCCAGTCGCCATAGGCGCGGCCCCTGGCGATCCCGAGCTTTTCACCGTAAGCGCGGCCCGCCTCGGGGCGATGGTCCAGGGCCCCCGCGACCAGCGCGAAATGCCCGTCGGCCAGTGCGCCAATGCGGTGCGCCGGGCCGATCTGGCTGCCCTCGCCCCCGCCGATCATGGCCCAGTTCAGTCTTGTCATCGTCGTGCCCCCCAGAAACCGTCCATCAGAATCCGATGGAGGAAAGGTATTCGCGGTTCGCCCGTGCGTCGTCGACCGGAGAGGTCGGTCCCGCCGGGTCGCAGTCCTGCTCGACGGTACACCAGCCCTTGAACCCGGCGTCCAGCAGGATCTGGCGGACAGCCGGGAAGTCGACATCGCCCTTGCCGAGGTTGCAGAAGATCCCTTCCGCGCAGGCGTCGTAGAACCCGGTCCGGTTCGCCACCGCGCGGGCCTTCACCACCGGGTCGATGTCCTTGAAATGCATGTAGCTGATCCGCCCGACATGGCGGCGCATGAAAGCCACCGGGTCATACCCGGCATAGGAATGGTGCCCGGTGTCGAAGCAGATTTTCAGCAGGCTCTCGTCGATCTCGGACAGAAGCCGTTCCAGTTCCGGCTCGAAGTCGACGAAGCCCGCGGCATGGGCATGGATGCCGACCGTCAGCCCGTGATCGGTGCCAAGCTGCGCAACCTTGCGGAAGCGGTCGGCAAATGCGGCCCATTCGGCGCGGTCCATCTGTTCGGCTTCGGTGGCGCGGCCCGCAGTCGGCGCACGCCGGGGCGAGATCGAATCGATCAGGACCAGATGTTTCGCGCCATGCGAGGTGAGCGACCGGCAGGTGCGCTGGCTGGCATCCCAGACCTCGTCCCATTTCGCCGGATCGTGGAACGGGCGGAACACCACGCCCCCGATCAGGGTCAGGCCGTTTTCGGCCAAGGCGTCAGCCAGCACGGCTGGGTCCTCGGGCATGAAGCCGATGGGGCCAAGCTCGATCCCCTTGTAGCCTGCTGCGGCGCAGTCCGACAGGACCTTGCGCCAGGACGGGTTGCGCGGATCGTCCGCGAATTCGACGCCCCAGGAGCAGGGGGCGTTGCCGATCAGGATCATGGTTGTCTCCTAAAGGTCCACCCAGATGCCGGACGCGGCAGAGGCCCAGGCGGCGGCGATGATGCGGTTCACTTCCATCCCGTCGCGGAAGGTCGGCCAGCGTGAGCGGCCCTCGGCGATGGAGGCAAGGAAGTCGCGCGCTTCGATGATGATCTGGTCCTGATAGCCGGTGCCGTGACCGGGGCCCTGACAGAAGGGCAGATAGTCGGGATGGTCCGGCCCGGTCAGGATCTTGCGGAAGCCCCGGACAGCGGGGGGGTCTTCGGCCTTGTAAAGCCAGAGCGCGTTCTGGTCCTCCTGGTCGAAGCGGATCGCGCCCCTGGTGCCGGTGATCTCGTAGGCATAGCCCATCTTGCGGCCCTGGGCGACGCGGCTGAACATCAGATGGCCGGTCGCGCCATTGGCGAACCGGCACATGAACTGTCCGATGTCGTCGTTCGCCGGACGGCCGTTCAGTCCCGGACGGGTGGCATTGACGGTGACGATATCGGCCGAAAGCCGCGCGATGGGGCCGACAAGGGCGAGGGCGGCGTTGATCATGTGGGGGGCGAGGTCACCCATCGTGCCGTTCGCCGCGCCGAAGTTGCGCCAGGTGGCGGGGCGGCTGCCGTCGGCGTCGAAATCCTCGGTATGTTCGCCGCGGAACCAGGTGATCTCGCCGATCTCTCCGGCGGCGATCAGGGCCCGGGCGTACTGGCTGGCGGGCGTGCGGATGTAGTTGAAGCCGACCATGTTGATCGCCTGGGCCGCCTCGGCGGCGGCGACCATGGCGCGGCTGTCCTCGATCGTCGCCCCCAGCGGCTTTTCGCACAGCACGGGCTTACCCCGCGCGAAGGCGGCCTCGGCAATGGCGCGGTGGGTCTCCTGAGGGCTGGCGATGACGATGGCTTCGACCTTCGGATCGGCGACGAGAATGCGCCAGTCGGCGGTGCAGCGGTGAAAGCCGTAGGCCGCGCGGTAGGTTTCGGCGGAAGCGTCAGAGGTCGCGCAGATCATCTCCAGCCGCGGGCGGAGCATGGTGCCGAAGACCGCCCCCACGGCAGCCATGGCGACCGAATGCGCCTTGCCCATGTAACCACCGCCCACAATGCCGATGCCGATGTCTTTCATGCGCCCTCGAGAACAGTTTGCAACCGGTTGCAAAATGGGTATCCTGAGTCCGAGGATAACGTCAACGCCCTTTCACGGCACAGCGAAAATCAGCGCCATGCGATCAGAACCACCGCTGCAAGTGACCCGCCGCCTGACCGTCGCGCAGGCCGTCGTCACCTGGCTTGCCAACCAGTTCATCGACACCGGTTCAGGCCCGCAACGGATTTGCGCCGGGGGGTTCGGCATCTTCGGCCATGGCAATGCGCCATCCCTGGGCGAGGCACTTTATGCGGCGCGCGACGTGCTGCCATTGTACCGGGGTCAGAACGAACAGAGCATGGGCTTTGCCGCTGCCGCCTATGCCAAGGCGCAGCTTCGCCGCCGGTTCATGTTCTGCACCGCTTCAGCCGGTCCGGGGACGGCAAACCTGCTGACGGCGGCCGCGCTGGCCCATGCCAACCGCCTGCCGATGCTGATGCTGTGCGGCGACAACTTTGCCACCCGCCTGCCCGACCCGGTCCTGCAGCAGCTGGAGCATTTCGGCAACCCGACCCTTGGCGTCACCGACGCGTTCAAGTCGGTCAGCCGGTTCTGGGACCGGATCACCCACCCCGCTCAGGTTCTGAACAGCCTGCCCGCCGCGCTGAACACGATGCTGGACCCTGCCGACTGCGGCCCGGCCTTCATCGCCCTGCCGCAGGACCTGCAGGGCTGGGCCTGGGACTACCCCGAGGCGTTCTTTGCCCCGCGCACCCACCGGATCCGCCGCGCCGCGCCTGACCCGGCCGAGGTCGCCGCCGCCGCCGCTATGCTGGCCGGGGCCAAGCGGCCCGTCATCATCGCAGGCGGCGGCGTGCAGTATTCCGGCGCGGTGGCGGAACTGACAGCATTTGCCGAGGCGCATGCGATCCCTGTGGTCGAGACGATTGCCGGACGCGCCAACCTGGTCTGGGACCATCCCCTGAACATCGGGCCGGTTGGCGTCACCGGATCGGACAGCGCCAACGCCATCGCGGCGGAGGCGGACGTCATCCTTGCGGTCGGCACCCGCCTGCAGGATTTCACCACCGGGTCCTGGTCGGCCTTCGCCCCGGAGGCCCGGATCATCGGCCTGAATGCTGCGCGCCACGATGCGGCCAAGCACCTGTCGCTGCCGCTGGTCTGTGACGCCCAGGCCGGGTTGACCGCGCTGGAGAGCGCCCTTGGCGGATACCTCTCCGGTCCGGAATGGGTCGCGCAAGCCAAGGCCGGGCGCGCCAAATGGAACGCCTATGTCGCGCGCAACACCGGACCGCGCAACGGACTGCCGACCTACGCCCAGGCCATCGGCGCGGTGAACGCCCGGATGACACCCCAAGACCGCGTTGTCACCGCCGCCGGGGGTCTGCCCGCCGAAGTGACCGCCAACTGGAAGACCCTTGGCATCGGCACGGTGGACGTGGAGTTCGGCTTTTCCTGCATGGGCTACGAGATTGCCGGCGGCTGGGGCGCGCGGATCGCCCAGGCCGAGACGAACCCCGATGCCGAGACCGTGGTCTTCGTCGGCGACGGGTCCTACCTTCTGATGAACTCGGACATCTATTCCTCGGTCCTTGGCGGGCACAAACTGATCGTCGTCGTCCTGGACAACGGCGGCTTCGCGGTGATCAACAAGCTGCAGAAGAACACCGGCAACGCCAGCTTCAACACGCTTTTCGCCGACTGCCCGACCATCGCCACGCCGTTCGCCGTCGATTTCGCCGCCCATGCCCGCGCGATGGGCGCGATTGCCGAGGAGGTCGCAAGCCTCGATGACTTTGCATCCGCCTTCCACCGCGCGCGTGCGGCGGACCGGACCTCGGTGATCGTGATGCGGGTCGATCCCTTGGACGGCTGGACCGAACAGGGTCACGCCTGGTGGGAGGTGGGGCTTGCCGAGGTCAGCCCGCGCGAGGCCATCGCATCCGCCCGCGACGGCCAGGCTGCCGGGCGCGCGCGCCAGCGGCAGGGAATCTGATGGACCGGCTCTGGCAGCGCTTCCGCCTCAACCGGTTCGTCGTTCTGGGCCGGGTCGGCATGGACCTTTACGCCGATCCCCCCGGCACGCGGATCGAGGCGGCAACCCGCTACATCTCGGCAATCGGCGGTTCGGCGGGCAACATCGCCGTGGCACTTGCGCGGCAAGGGGCAGACGCGGCCTTGCTGAGCTGCGTGTCGGACGATGCCGTCGGTCGCTACTGCCTGAACGAGCTTCGCCGCTACGGCGTCGATCCCGCCTTTACCCGACTGACGAAAGGCGAGGCGCGCACCTCGCTTGCCGTGGTCGAAACCCGGCCTTCCGACGCCCAGACCGTGCTCTACCGCAACGGGGCTTCGGATTTCGCCCTGACGGCTGCGGATGTGGCCGGGCTGGACCTTGCGTCCGCTGCGGCGCTTGTCGTCACCGGGACCGCCCTTGCGCGCGAGCCGTCGCGCGAGGCCGTGTTCGCCGCCCTTGGGCAGGCGCAGAAGGCGGGCGCGGTCTCGGTCCTTGATCTGGACCATCGCGCCTATTCCTGGTCCTCGCGCGAAGAGGCCGCCCGCGTCTGCCTGGCAGCTGCCGAAGCCGCTGACGTGGTGATCGGCAATGACGACGAATTCGGCCTTCTCGCGGGCAGCCATGATCGAGGCCCCGGCCTTGCGAAGGACCTTGCCGGGCATGGCGCGCTTTTCACGGTCTACAAACGCGGACCCGAAGGCGCGACCACCTTCCTGAGCGACCGGCAGTTCGACACACCGATCTTTCCGGTCAAGGCCCTGAAACCGATGGGCGCGGGTGACGGCTTCATGGGGGGCCTCCTTGCCGGTCTTGCGCAGGGCCACGACATCGACACTGCCGTCCGGCGCGGTGCGGCCACCGCCGCCATCATCGTGGCCGGGATCGGCTGCGCCCCGGCCTCGCCGGACACCGCAACGCTCGACGCCTTCCTGCAACGCTAAAGGCCAGACATGCACATTGCCCCGTTCGACAACCGGAACCAGCCGATCATTGACGTCGATGATCCGACCGTGCCCCTCTGCACCTTCAACATCGTGAAGCTGAAGCGGGGCGAGACCTTCACCTCGACCGTTCCCGGCTACGAGACCGGCATCGTTCCCGCCACCGGCACCGTCGATGTCGCGGTGATGGGCGAGACCTACACCGGGAGCGGCCAGCGCCGCCTGAACGTCTGGGAAGGTGAACCCGAGGGCGTCTATGTCCCCACCGGCGCGCCTGCGACGATCACCTGCACGACCGACACCGCCGAAGTCTTCATCTCGGGTGCCCGGTTCGATGAGGTCCTTAGACCCTTTGCCGTCCGTGCCGCCGACATCGACCTGGTCCAGTATGGCTCGGACGACACCAAGACCCACCGCAAGATCAAGCATATCCTGGGCACCAAATATCATGGTCGCGTCGGGCGCCTCTTGGTCTCGGAGCTTTTCACCGTCGGCGCGGGCGGCTGGTCGGGCTTTCCGAGCCACAAGCACGATACGACGCGCCTGCCCATCGAGACCCGGCATGACGAGGTCTACAACTTCCGCTTCAACCCGCCCCATGGCTCGGGTCTGCAGATGCTGCAGCGCGAGGACGGACAGCCGGGCGACGCCTGGCATGTGGTCGACGGGTCGACGATTGCCATTGACCGGGGCTATCATCCCTGCTGCGTGCTGCCGGGCTACGAGATGTACTATTTCACCCTTCTGGCGGGCGAGACGCAGCGATCGCTGGTGCAGTATTTCCAGCCCAGCCATGCCGACCAGATCGAAACGATTCCGGGGATCAAGGACATGATCGCCAAGTTCAAATGACCCTCGCGACCCTGAAAGAGGTGCTGACCCCCTGCCTGACCGACGGGACGGCCGTGGCCGGTCTGGTGGTCCTTGGCTGGGAGGATGCGCTGGCCTTCGTGCGGGCGGCCGAGGCCGAGGCACGCCCCGTGATCCTGCAGGCGGGGCCGGGAGCCCGCGCCCACACGCCCCTGCCGGTGCTGGGCGCGATGTTCCGGGTGCTGGCCGAGGGAGCGTCGGTCCCGGTGGTCGCGCATCTGGACCATGGCGAGGGTCCCGACATCTGTCGGCAGGCGATCGACTGCGGCTTCACCTCGGTCATGTATGACGGCAGCGCCTTGGCCCTGGACGAGAACATCGCCAGGACGGCTGACATCGCCGCGATGGCACGGCGGGCGGGCGTCTCGGTCGAGGCGGAGCTGGGCCTTGTGGGCTACCACGACGGCCAGGCTTCGGTGGGGACCGACCCGGATGAGGTCGTACGCTTTGCGCGGGAAACGGGAATTGACGCGCTGGCGGTTTCGGTCGGCAACAGCCACCTGATGACCCGCGCCGACGCCGTGGTCGACCGGGCGCGCCTGGCAGGGATCGAGGCCGCAGCACCCCGTCTGCCGCTGGTCCTCCATGGCGGATCGGGCCTGCCGGGCGACCTGCGCCGCCGCCTTGCGCACGAGACGACGGTCTGCAAGGTCAACATCGGCACCGAGTTGCGGCAGGCGTTCGGTGCCGCGTTGCGCCGGGCTCTGGCCGACGCGCCGGAGGAGTACGACCGCATCAAGCTCCTCCGGCAGACCATCCAGCCCCTGACCCGCGCGGCGCGGCAGGCCATCGCGAGCCTTGCCGGGAACGCAGGGACCGCCGCATCATGATGCTGCACCTGACACAGGCGGACTATACCCGGCAGGCCTGGAAGAACGGGCGCGGCGTCACGACCGAGCTTCTGCGCATCGACGTCGCGGGCAGGCTGCTCCTGCGGCTGTCGCGCGCATCCGTTGTCGAGGACGGGCCGTTCTCGATCTTTCCGGGCATCGAGCGCAATCTGACCGTGCTGTCCGGCCCCGGCTTCCGACTTGCGGGAGCGGGACTGGACCTGCGCTGCGCACCGCTCGCTCCGGTTGCCTTTCCCGGAGATCTGGCGGTGGTGGCCAGCGAAACCGGGGGGCAGCGGTCGGACGACTTCAACGTCATGACCGCCGCCCATCTGCCGCGCCCGGAGGTGGCGGTCCTGACACGGAGCCGTCTGCGCGATCCGGGCTGGCGTGCGCTCTACGCGGTCGGGCCTGCCACGGCAAACGGCACCGGCATGGCGCAGGGCGATCTGATCCTGTCCGACGCGCCGGTCACGCTGGACGGCACGTCGCCGGTCATCGTCGCGCGGCTCTTCGGGCTGGACGACCTGCTGTCGGGGCTCAGATCCTGAACAGCGGCTGGGCCAGCCGGGGCATCAGCCCACGGAACCGCAGGGGCGCGTCGGTGGCGGCCAGGCAGATGCAGTCCTCGCCCGCAAGCGCGACCGGAGTATGGGTCACATCTTCGTCGGCAATCTCGATGTCACCCCGGTTGAAACGGTCATTGGCATCGGCAAAGGCACCCTGCAGCACCAGCGTCAGTTCGGTGCCCCGGTGGCCGTGGTCCGGCACTGCCGCACCGG
>JBIJDO010000452.1:0-2569 GCA_044344105.1 Tabrizicola sp. | reverse complement strand
CTCCTGCGAGCAGCTTCTCTCGATGATGCCTGGTTTGGCGAATGGACACATCCCCGGATACGGCGTTGGGATAGGCCAGCGCGCCTACTATGCAGGGCATTTTGCTTCGGCGCTAGAAGCTTATCGGAAGGAATGGGAATCGGGATCTGACCGCCACCACGCGAGGCTCCAGCGCCTGCTCGCCAACCTGCTGACAGACCTCGGAATGCTCTCAAAGGCAGAGCAGTTTGCGCGGGACGGACTGGAAGCGCAGGAAGTGTCGGGCGATCATGAGGTTTACAAGACGCGTGGGCGCCTGGCCGAGATCGCCTTGCGAAGCGGCCGATTGACCGATGCCGAAACACTTTACGGGCAGTCGCTCGCGGAACAGGAGGCGGTCTTCGGAGAGAACGGTCTTGACGGTCAGACTCTCACTTACCTCGGTCACGCCGCCTGTATGTCGAACCGGCTTGAGGACGCCGACAACTACTATCAGCGTGCAATGGACGCCGACCATCGCAAGGATGGACGGCTGAATGCCTATGCGCTGATGGGCAAGGTGGCGCTTGCGCTGCGGCGCGCCGATCACGATGCCGTTCTGGCTGCACTCGCCCAGCTTGAGGCCACCGATCGGTCCGCGATCAATGGCGACAGCCTGCCGTGCAGCCTGATCCGCATTGCCGGAGCCCCGCGAGAGCAGGGATTGTCAGCGCTTGATAGCCTCATCAAAGACAACTATGTGATCGAGGCCCTGGCGTGCCTTCCAGCACTTTTCAACCAGCACGGCATGGCTAGCAAGCGCCTCGGGCAAATCTGCGAGCGGCTCCGGGAATGGGACAAGGCGCTTGAACACCATCGCGCGTTCCTCGGGCCGCAGGAACCCGGACAGCCCAACCCGCGTGCTCTTCTCGATGCACTAGAAAACATGCGCAGACGTCAGAGCCTTGCGCTGCCGGAGGAGCTGCGCAACCGAATCTTTCCAGTAAACCTGATTGTCGGTCCAGTGCTCGACTCCGATGGCAATCCATGCATTCGCATCCCGGGAAACGGCCGCAAATAAGTTCCCATCCTTCGTCCTCGGTTGCTGATCTAGAGCGGCAGCGCGCCTTTCGAAGCCATCTGGTGAGCATCGCCAAGAACCGAGCGCTCCAAGACCGCACGCTGCCCGGATTCCTCGACGGCATTCCCGTGACTACACTCCTTGGCGACCAACTTCGCCAGGACTTCCTCACGCCGCTGCCGAAAGCGCCTCAACCAATCGTTCGTCGGGGGATGGGCACCCAAGGAAGCAAATAGGGCTGCTTCAAGCAGGTAACCGGCACGCACAAGAATTTCAAGGGCACATTCGAAATCCGGTTTGGCTGCCCTTCCTGCGAGATGCAGGAAGATCAGGACATAGGCCCAGGGGCCGGGATCGTGCTCTGCGAGACGCTCGAAGGCCAGATTGCGCCAGGCGGTGACCTGGTCCAGCAGAACTGGGTCATTGGCGACCCAAGCCCACGCGGCAAGCCCGCGCATCAGGTATTTCTCGTCCGCGTTGCCTGCGCCGATTGCTGCCGGGTCTGTGACAACAACCTGTTGCAGAGCCTCCTGCGCCAGCGGTTCGATAGCGTCGCGCTCGAGGGTACCCGCGCGGCATCCCCATGCACCCATATATAGAAGACCGGCCAATTCGCGGGAGCCGTCGTATTTTTCGTCCTCGATGGCGCGTCGACGCTTTGTCCTCATGTGCGTCAGGGCAACTTCGTATCTACCCCTCCGCATCTCCGCCCGTGCCAGCCAATCCAGTCGCCTGAACTCGGCGCTGCGACGGGCTTTTCGCTCGTCGATGTCGAGATCCTGATGTTGCGCGATGGCATCGAGGGCGGCACCGGGGAGGTCGAGGTCGATGAACAGGTTGGCCAGTTGGCCAAGGCCATCCGCTTGCGCGGTGACGGATTGATCGGCGATGCCTAGGCTTCGCACCAGGTACCGCGCCATGGCGGGGTAATGTCCAAGACGACGCGCCGAGGCGGCCAATGCATAAAAAACTGCAGGCGACGGCGAAGTTCCGAGCAGGTTTTCAACTTCGCGCTCCAAATTGCCCAAGGCCGGATGATGGAACTTCTCGGCAAGCCAGAGCAAGGGCGGTGCCATTTCTTCTCGTGCCAGCCGCCAGGTCGATGCGGCCTGCATGGCCTCAAAGGCGGCGTGGAAACCGGATTCTTCGATCGACTCATCGAGCGGCAGGGCATCTCGTGACTCGTGGCGGATCTCCCAGGCAAGACGATTCCATCCCGCCGTCGCACCTGAATCTACCAGCAGCGCGCCCCACACTGTCAGAGCCTGAACTCCTCCGTCACCCTGTTCGGCCGACCGGGATGAGAGCCAGGCGGCGGGATCGATTTGCGGGTGGCTGCGCGCCGCCCACGCGTTCAGCAGAATGTCCATCTGCAGCGCCGAAAGTTCGCCCGTCGCGGCAACCACTGTCCGGCAGCCGCGATCCAGCAAGACGGTAGCAAGCCGATTCATCGCACCATCGACATTACAGGCGAGCAACCAGATGCGCTCGGGCATGGGATGCCAAGCTGGCAGTTCTAACGGCCGCCCC
>JBIJDO010000046.1:0-12086 GCA_044344105.1 Tabrizicola sp. | reverse complement strand
GGCGACGGCAACGACAGCGCCTCGGGCGGAACCGGGGACGACACGCTGATCGGCGGCATTGGCAACGACACGCTGCTTGGTGGCGACAACAACGACTACCTGGCCGGCGAGGACAACAACGACAGCCTCAACGGCGGCACCGGCAACGACACGGTCTTTGGCGACAGCGGCAACGACACGGTTCTGGGCGACACCGGCAACGACGTGCTGTTCGGCGGCATCGGCAACGACAGCCTCAACGGCGGGGTCGGGAACGACGTGCTGACCGGCGATGCCGGAAACGATGTGCTGACCGGCGGTCTGAATGCCGACAGCTTCGTCTTCGCCGACGGCTTCGGCACCGACCGCGTCACCGACTTCGTCAACGACACCGACACGCTGACCTTCGCCGAAAGCTTCCGGGGCGGGTTGAGTGCGACCGACTTCGTGGACGAGTACGCGCGCGTCGTCGCCGGCAGTGTCGTCTTCGACTTCGGCGACGGCAATGTGCTGACGGTGAACGGGGCCACGACGCTGGCGCAGCTTTACGACGATGTGACCTTCATCGTCTGATCCGCGCGCCAGAGAGCGCCGCCTTGCCGGATGCGACCGGCGGGGCGGCGTTGTCTTTGGCTGAGGTCGTGCCGGACCGCACCGGCAGGAACCCGCCGTCAGGTCAGTCCGATCCGGCGGCAGGCCGCGCAGAGCCGAACCACCAGCAATTTGCGGTTGCGCACCCATTGTTCGAAATCCACCTTCGCGCCCAGCTTTGGACCGCGCCCCGCCACAATCCCGCCGTACGCGGCAGGAGACTATCGGGATGCGATCTGCGGTCTGCCGCCGGGTTCCGGCTGACGACAGAACTTGATCTTGATCGAAGAGGGCCAGGATGTCGGTTGCCAGCGAATTCGAGATGCAGATGCTTGCGCTGATCAACGCGGCGCGCGCGGCCAACGGTCTGGCGGCACTCAAGATCAACGCCAAGTTGAACACTTCGGCCGAGTTGCACAGCCAGTGGATGCTGAACACCGACACGTTTTCCCATACCGGGGCTGGCGGGTCCTCGGCCGGGGAGCGGATGACGGCCGCGGGTTACGTCTTCTCGGGTGCCTGGACCAACGGCGAGAACATCGCCTGGCAAAGCCAGCGCGGGGCGGCAGGCATCGCGGATGACGTGATCAACCTGTTCGACGCCTTCATGAACAGTCCGGGCCACCGGGCCAACATCCTGAACCCGAACTTCACCGAAATCGGGCTTGGGATCGAAGTGGGCGTGTTCACGTACAATGGCACGAACTGGAACGCGGTGATGGTCACGCAGAACTTTGCCCGGTCCAGCGCCGACAACGGGGGCGCGGGCGAGCCGGGTCCGCCCCCGATCAACGGATCGGATCTGGCCGACACGCTGACCGGCACGGTCGGAGCAGAGGTGATCGATGCGCGCGGCGGCAACGACCGGGCGACGGGTGACGGCGGCCACGACACGCTGCGCGGCGGGACGGGCAACGACAGCCTCTTCGGCGGCGAAGGCAACGACCGGCTGGAAGGTGGCGACGGCAACGACAGCCTGACCGGCGGGCTTGGCGGCGACAGCCTGACGGGCGACGGCGGCAACGACCGGCTCCTGGGCAGCGAGGGACAGGACAGCCTGACGGGCGGCGACGGGGCCGACAATATGGACGGCGGCGCGGACAACGACCTTTTGGCGGGCGATGCCGGAAACGACACGGCCCTCGGCGGGACCGGGGACGATACGCTGAGCGGCGGGGCCGGGAACGACCGGCTGGACGGCGGCACCGGAAACGACGCCCTGGACGGCGGCACCGAGGCGGATTCGCTGATCGGCGGCGATGGCAATGACCGGCTGACCGGGGGCGACGGCAACGACACGCTGACGGGTGACGCCGGGTCGGACAGCCTCACCGGCGGCAATGGCCGGGATTCGCTGGTCGGCGGGCTTGGCAATGAAACGCTTGCCGGAGAGGGCGACGATGACCGCCTGAACGGCGGCGAGGGCAATGATCTTCTGAACGGCGGGGCCGGGAACGACCGGCTGACCGGCGGCGCGGACAATGACGCGCTGCAAGGTGATGTTGGCGATGACGTTCTGATGGGCGGCACCGGCAACGACTTGCTGACCGGCGGGGCGGGCAACGACGTGCTGACCGGCGGGGCGGGGGCGGATCTCATGAACGGCGGCGCGAATGCCGACAGCTTCGTCTTCAGCCGGGGCTTCGGGGCCGACCAGGTGCAGGATTTCCAAGACAATGCCGACACGCTGGTCTTTTCGCGCGGGCTGTGGAACGGGACCATGTCGGTCGAGACCTTCGTTGCGACCTATGCCCGCGTGTCGGGCGGATCGGTGATCTTCGATTTTGGCGGCGGCGATATCGTCACCCTGGCCGGCACCGGTTCTCTGGCGGGCCTTTACGACGACATCAGCTTTTCCGGCTGAAGGGGCCGCACCGCGCAGAGTTCGGCATCGCGCCCGCGCCAGTCGCTTTTCTGCGTCGAATGGGCGTCAATCCCCCTTGCGCTGCAGCGCAGCGACCCTAAGCTGCCCCGGTGCTGCAGGTCCGGGGAGCGCCGCCAATGCCCGAATTCAAGAAGATCCTCGTCGCCAACCGCGGCGAGATTGCGATCCGCGTGATGCGGGCGGCCAACGAGATGGGCAAGAAGACCGTCGCGGTCTATGCCGAAGAGGACAAGCTGGGCCTGCACCGCTTCAAGGCGGACGAGGCCTACCGGATCGGTGAGGGTCTATCCCCCGTCGGCGCCTACCTCTCGATCCCCGAGATCATCCGCGTGGCACGGATGGCCGGAGCGGATGCGATCCATCCGGGCTACGGGCTTCTCAGCGAGAACCCGGATTTCGTCGATGCCTGCGACCAGGCGGGGATCACCTTCATCGGGCCTCGGGCCGAGACGATGCGTGCGCTTGGCGACAAGGCCAGCGCCCGCCGGGTGGCGATGGCGGCGGGCGTGCCCGTCATCCCGGCGACCGAGGTGCTGGGCGACGACATGGCGCTGGTCAAACGCCAGGCGGCGGAGGTCGGCTATCCCCTGATGCTGAAAGCCTCGTGGGGCGGCGGTGGGCGTGGGATGCGGCCGATCCTGAACGAGGAGGAACTGGAGGGGAAGGTCCGCGAGGGGCGGCGCGAGGCCGAGGCCGCCTTCGGCAACGGCGAAGGGTATCTCGAAAAGATGATCCTGCGCGCGCGGCATGTCGAGGTGCAGATCCTGGGCGACAAGGCGGGCAACTGCTGGCACCTCTGGGAACGCGACTGCACCGTGCAGCGCCGCAACCAGAAGGTCGTGGAACGCGCCCCCGCGCCGTACCTCACGCAAGGACAGCGCGAGGAAGTCTGCGAGATGGCCAAGCGCATCTGCGGCCATGTCGCCTATGAATGCGCGGGAACGGTCGAGTTCCTGATGGATATGGATTCGGGCAAGTTCTACTTCATCGAGGTGAACCCAAGAGTGCAGGTCGAGCATACCGTGACCGAGGAAGTGACCGGCATCGACATCGTCCAGGCGCAGATCCTGATCGAGGAGGGCAAGTCGCTGCCCGAGGCAACGGGAGTGGCGTCGCAGGAGGAGGTGAAGCTGAACGGCCACGCGCTGCAGTGTCGCGTCACGACGGAAGACCCGCTGAACAACTTCATCCCGGACTATGGCCGCCTGACCGCTTACAGCAGCGCCACCGGGAACGGCATTCGCCTCGACGGCGGCACGGCCTATGCGGGGTCGGTGATCACGCGGTACTACGATTCGCTGCTGGTCAAGGTCACGGCCCATGCCCAGACACCCGAGAAGGCGATCGCCCGGATGGACCGGGCGCTCCGCGAATTCCGCATCCGGGGGGTGGCCACGAACATCGAGTTCGTGATCAACCTATTGAAACACAAGACCTTCCTGAACGACACCTACACCACGAAGTTCATCGACACGACGCCCGAGCTGTTCGCCTTCAAGAAGCGCCGCGACCGGGCGACGAAGATCCTCCTTTACATCGCCGACATCACGGTGAACGGCCATCCCGAGACGGCAGGGCGTCCGAAACCCCCGGCGGAAGCGCGGCCACCGAAGCCGCCCGCGCTGAAGACCGAACCGGCGATGGGGACGCGGAACCTTCTGGAGCAGAAGGGTCCGCAGGCGGTCGCCGACTGGATGAAGGCGCAGACCAAGGTCCTGCTGACCGACACCACAATGCGCGACGGGCACCAGTCGCTGCTCGCGACCCGGATGCGGTCGATCGACATGATCAAGGTCGCCCCCGCTTATGCCGCCAACCTGCCGCAGCTTTTCAGCGTGGAATGCTGGGGGGGCGCCACCTTCGACGTGGCTTACCGCTTCCTGCAGGAATGCCCGTGGCAGCGGCTGCGCGACCTGCGCGCCCGGATGCCGAACCTGATGACGCAGATGCTGCTCCGCGCGTCGAACGGGGTCGGCTACACCAACTATCCCGACAACGTGGTGCAGAGCTTTGTCGCCCGTGCGGCCAAGACCGGGGTGGATGTGTTCCGGGTGTTCGACAGCCTCAACTGGGTCGAGAACATGCGCGTCGCGATGGATGCGGTGATCGAGGCGAACAAGGTCTGCGAGGGCACGATCTGCTATACCGGCGACCTTCTGGACCCGGCACGGTCGAAGTATGACCTGAAATACTATCTCGACCGGGCAAAGGAGCTGAAATCCGCAGGCGCCCATGTGCTGGGGCTGAAGGACATGGCGGGGTTGTTGAAGCCCGCCGCCGCCAGGGTGTTGATCAAGGCCCTGAAGCAGGAAATCGGCCTGCCGATCCATTTCCACACCCATGACACCAGCGGGGGTGCCGCCGCGACGGTCCTTGCGGCCTGCGACGCGGGCGTGGATGCCGTGGACGCCGCGATGGACGCCTTCTCGGGCGGGACCTCGCAGCCCTGCCTTGGGTCGATCGTGGAAGCCCTGCGCAACACCGACCGCGATACCGGTCTCGACATCGCCGCGATCCGGCAGATATCGGACTATTGGGAGGCCGTCCGCAAACAGTATGCGGCGTTCGAAAGCGGATTGCAGGCCCCGGCGTCCGAGGTCTATCTGCACGAGATGCCCGGCGGGCAGTTCACCAACCTCAAGGCCCAGGCGCGGTCGCTTGGGCTGGAGGAGCGCTGGCACGAGGTGGCACAGGCCTATGCCGACGCCAACCGGATGTTCGGCGACATCGTCAAGGTCACGCCGTCGTCCAAGGTCGTGGGCGACATGGCGCTGATGATGGTGGCACAGGGCCTGACCCGCGCGCAGGTGGAAGACCCGAACGTCGACGTGGCCTTCCCCGAAAGCGTGGCGGACATGCTGAAGGGCAATCTCGGGCAGCCCCATGGCGGCTGGCCGGAAGGGATTCTGAAGAAGGTGCTGAAGGGCGAGACGCCCCTGACCGACCGCCCCGGCAAGACGCTGCCGCCCGTCGATCTGGAGGCGGTGCGCCAGGCGGTCTCGGCCGAGATGAACGGGATCACCGTCGATGACGAGGACCTGAACGGCTACCTCATGTATCCCAAGGTGTTTCTGGATTACATGGGCCGCCACAAGCAGTACGGGCCGGTGCGGGTCTTGCCGACTCCGACCTTCTTCTACGGGATGCAGCCCGGAGACGAGATCAGCGTCGAGATCGACCCCGGCAAGACCCTGGAAATCCGGCTGCAGGCCGTGGGCGAGACGACCGAGGAGGGCGAGGTCAAGGTCTTCTTCGAGTTGAACGGACAGCCCCGCGTCATCCGGGTGCCAAACCGGGCGATCAAGGCCAAGACGGCGGCAAGACCGAAAGCGCTGGACGGCAATCCGTCCCATGTAGGGGCACCGATGCCCGGTGCCGTCGCGTCGATTGCCGTGACCGTCGGACAGAAGGTGCGCGCGGGCGATCTTCTTCTGAACATCGAGGCGATGAAGATGGAGACGGGGCTGCACTGCGACCGGGAGGCCACGGTGAAGGCAATCCATGTCCATCCGGGCAGCCAGATCGAGGCCAAGGACCTGCTGGTCGAACTGGAGTAGGGCAGCGGCTGCACTTTCCTTCGATCATGGCACCCGTGCAGAAAATCCCGAGCGGCAGCGTTTTCCCCCTTGCAGCCGCGCCCGGGTCTTTATACATCCCGTCTCGTCCAAACGGGGCGGGCGTAGCTCAGGGGTAGAGCATAACCTTGCCAAGGTTAGGGTCGTGAGTTCGAATCTCATCGCCCGCTCCAAATGGATGACGGACAGGGGCCCTTCCGGGGCCCCTTTGTCATTCCGGCCCGTCGCCCGCAAGGCTTTGCGGACCGCACCTCCGGGGCTTTGCCGGGGTCAAGGCCTGGGATCGGACTTTCCGTAGCCGTCCGAGGTGTCGACGAAGCGGCATTTGTTCAGGATCACGCCCAGGACCTGCGTGTGCTTGGCGATTTCCTTGCCGCACTGTTCGATCTCGCTGCCGGTGGTCTGGTCTGCCGCGGCGACCATCAGCGCGCAATCGACCTGATCCAGGAAAGCAATCGTGTCGCCATTGGCCAGCAGCGGCGAGGTGTCGAACAGGATGATGTCAGGCTGCAGACGTTGTTCGATGGCATCGATCACATCCGCCGTCTGGGCAGCCGACAGAAGCTCGGCCGGGCTTTCCAGCGGCGTCGTCGTCATGCCGATGGCGAGGCTCGCGCCCCAGCGGCGCAACTCTGCCTGCACTGCCCTGTCCCCCGCAAGCACGCCGGCAAAATCTATGCTCTGACGGTTGCCCAGCACCTGTCCGATCGAGGGGCGGCGCAGGTCCAGTTCCACGACCAGCACCCGAACGTCGGCAAGACGTGCCAGGCTGAAGGCGAGGTTCATCACGACGGTGGTCTTGCCGCATCCGGCGGTCGGCGAAGTGATGGCCACTCGGGTCCAGCTGTTGGCCCGCATCTGGCGCATGAGGTTCGTGCGCATCGTGTCGAAGGCTGCGGCCTCCGGCACCGACTGGTGGGCCATGATGCTGTTCGCGTTCAGAATGGCCGGATCAAGCCGCAACTCGGGCAGCTCGAGCCAGGCTTCCGCCTGCGCAACAAGTTTCTTCGCCTGCTTCTCCGGGGCTTGCCCCTTGCCATCCCGGGCAGCGCGGGCCTTTGCAAGCGCGGATTGGATTCGTTCCATGAAAACTCTTTTCTACGATCAAGCCGGCTTTGTTGACCCAAGACCTCAGTTTGCGACGGGTTTTGCCGTGGCACCGAGGATGGTGTCGATCGGGGCGACATAGATATGCACCACCAACAAAGCCAGGGGCAACAATATCGCAGCGAATGTCAGAAGCAACATCATGACCGTTCCGAAGCGCACGCCACTCGAGTCGGTCTCGAAGTAGGGCACGACCCCGAAAGGGGCGGTGCCGATGACGCGGACAAGCTCGGACGGGCGGCGCACCGTCTGGTTCAGGAATTCCAGCAGGAAAAGCGCGGCCACCGACAGCACGACGCCCGCGCCGAACCCGGCAGCGGTGATCAGCTTGCGGTTCGGTTCGGCCTGGAATGCGGGAGGTACGGCACTTTCGATGACCGAAATGCGCTGGCCACGGTCGGTGATCTCGATGCGGTCACCGATCCGCGCGCCGGACAGGCTGGAGACGGCCTGTTCATACTGGACCCGCAGCGTTTCATAGTTGTTCTGCAGTTCCGCAAGCTTGATCGAGTTCGCGGGCGTCGCCTCGATCGAGGCCTCAAGCGCCTTCAGGTCGACTTCGATGAGTTGCTTCTGCTCGGCCAGGAACTGGATCTGGCCGTCGATGTCCAGCATCTGAACGTCGAACGCGCTCATTTCCCCGGTGCCTTCGGAACCGAGCTGTTCCTTGATCGCCTCCTCCAGCGCTTCGACCTGCAGCTGAAGCGTCTTGACGCGCGGGTTGGACGGCGAGAGCACGACGAGGGCCGAGGCGAGTTCGCCGCGCAGCTGTTCAAGCTGCTGCTGCTCGGGCGTGCCGCGTTCGGCGGACATCACCAGCCGGCCGGTGCGGTCGTAAAGTTCGGTCAGCCTTTGGCGCCGGTCGCGCAATCCGGCAAGTTCGCGGTCCACCTGCAGCAGCCGTTCCTGCTGCGCGGCCTGCCGTGTCCGCCGGTATTCCAGGCTTTCGGGCAGGGCATCGCGGTTCGCCTGTTCGAATTCAAGGATCGCCGCGTTCTGCGCGCCAATCTCGGCCGTCAGCCGTTTCACTTCCTGTTCGAAGAACGCCAGCGTGTTGCCCGACGCCTTGGTCCGCAGCTCGACATTCCACTGCAGGACCTGATCGGCGATCGTATTGGTGACTTCTGCGGAAAGACCCGGATCCGATGCCGCGAAGGACACGGTCACGACGCCCGTTCCGCCCTGGATCGACGGCATGTAGATGGCGGCTCGCATACCCATGTCGCGAACGATGAATTCGGGGGTGAGATTCGGATCGTCCTCGTAGATCCTGAACTGCTCGGCAAGATTCAGCATGTTGTCGCGGGTCAGGATGCGCTGCTGGATCGCCAGGAGGAGCTCGTCCGCCGTCGAGCGCACGGTCGAGGCGGCAAGTTCATCGGGGATCTGCGCGCTTTCGATCAGAAGCCGCGATTCGGCGCGGAACAGCGGCGGCAGCGAAAAGGCATAAAGCAGCGCCAGCGTCGTGCTGACCGCGGTCGCCGCCAGAACGATCGGCAACCGCCGCAACACCAGGGACAGATAAAAGCGCAGGTCGGGAATCATGCCGGGGTCTCTTCTTTCCTCGGGGTCGAGTGTACTGCGAAGAACACGCCGTCATCCAGCACCTGCTGGACGATCTGTGTGCCGACCGCGCGTCTGCCCTTGCTGAAGGCATAGACAAGCGAGAGGTCGCAAAGCTGGTTCACCAGCCGCGGCACGCCGCCGGTGACGTCAAAGATCAGCTTCACCGCGCTGGGGCTGAAAATCTTCTTGTCGGTTCCGGCCCGGCCAAGCCGGTGCGGGATATAGGCACGCACCGACTTCAGGTCCATCGCCGAGAGGTGATAGCTGGCCGCGATGCGCTGTGCGAACTGGCGCATGTCGGGGCGGGACACGAGGTCACGCAGCTCGGGCTGGCCGATCAGCACCAGCTGCAGCACTTCGTCCTTGCCGGAGTTGATGTTGATGAACATCCGCAGCTCTTCCAGCGCTTCCGCCGAAAGGTTCTGCGCCTCGTCGAATATCAGCACCACACGGCGGCCCTGAGCGTATTCGCCGATGACAAATGACTGAAATCGCGAGAAAAGATCGACGTAGCTTTCGTCGATTCCTGCAGGCTGCTCCAGCGACATCAGGACCCAGCGCAAGAGTTCGGACCGCGAACCGTTCGGGTTCGACACCAGGCCGACCCGGACATCGGACCCAAGCGAGCGCAGGAGATGCAGCAGCAGGGTCGTCTTCCCCGCCCCGACCTCGCCGGTGATCAGCGTGATCGGCGCATGGGTCGATACGCCGTATTCCAGCATGGTGTAGGCACGGCGATGTGCCAGCGGCCAGAACAGGAAGTCGGGGTCGGGGGTCAGAGCGAAGGGGCGTGCGTGAAGGCCGAAATGTTCGGTGTAGATGTCCTTGGCACCCGAGGGGGCATCGCGTTCCGGATTCGCCCTGCTGCGGCTGCGCGGAGCCGGAGATGCGGGCGGCGGCGGCTCGACCTTGGCGACCGGTTCGGGCGCGTCGGCAGGCTCCGGGTCGATCCAGAGGATGCGCGATAACAACTTACGGGGTCTGCCACGGATCATCTACTCACCTTAAAGCAGTTTCCCGAAAAATCGGGGAAATGCCTCACTCTAATATGCAAACTGAAGCCGGTTGGCGAACGCATTACAGTAACTGATGCTTGACTGGCAACAAAGTAGGGATTTCAGCGCAGTAGCCCGGCAATCCCGTCCGAAATCCCGGCAGAACCGGGCAGGGCGCGTGCGTCCGGCCGCAGAGTGATGTAGGTAGAAGCCTGGAAATTTTTCGGATGGCGCGAATCGTTCCCGGTGCAGGTCAGTCCGCCGGGGGCGGTACAGGTCGGGGTTGGTCAGGCAGTGTTTGAACGGTTACATGATTCACACCTGTGCGGTGGTGCTTTGTTGCGGCGCGCAGGTCTGGTGCGGGGCACGGCCCTGCGGGCCAGGCACACCGGCGGCAGAACGAGGTCAGTGGCATGAGGGACGCGGTCCAGGACCTTCCGGCTGAAACCGACATTGCCATTGTCGGGATGGCGGCCCACCTGCCGGGCGCAGGCGATATCGCGACCTACTGGAACAATTTGCGCGAGGGCCGGTCCGCCGTGCGCCGGTTGACGGAGGAGGAGATCCTCGCCTCGGGTGAGACGGCGGCGATGTTGCGCAACCCGGCCTATGTGCCGGCAGCCGCTCTGCTGGACGGGTTCGACCGCTTCGATGCCGAGTTCTTCGGATTTTCCCCCAAGGAAGCCGCGATCCTTGATCCCCAGCATCGCCAGTTCCTGGAGGTGGCCTGGGAGGCGCTTGAGAACGCCGGGCATACTCCGGAAGGGTTCAAGGGGCGGATCGGCGTCTTTGCGGGCTGCGGCATGGGCAGCTATTTCTACTTCAACCTCTGCTCGAACCCCGCACTGGTCGACAGCACAGGCATGTTCCTCTTGCGCCATACCGGCAACGACAAGGATTTCCTGTCGACCCGCGTCAGCCATGTCTTCGACCTGAAGGGGCCAAGCCTTGGCCTGCAGACCGCCTGCTCCACGTCGCTGGTGGCCGCACACTACGCGATCCAGGCGCTCTTGAACGGCGAATGCGACATGGCGCTGGCGGGGGGGGTCACCATCGACTTGCCGCAGGGGCGCGGCTACATCTACAAGGAAGGCGAGGTCCTGTCGCCCGACGGCGTCTGCCATGCCTTCGACCACCGGGCGCAAGGGACCGTCTTCGGGTCCGGCGCGGGGACGGTACTGCTGCGGCGGCTGGACGACGCGCTGGCCGATGGCGACAATATCTGGGCGGTGATCAAGGGCTCGGCGGTCAACAACGACGGGGCGGCCAAGGCAGGCTATCTGGCCCCTTCGGTCGAAGGCCAGGCCGACTGCATCGCGACCGCGCTGGCGGTGGCCGGGACCCCGGCGGAGACCGTCGATTACATCGAATGCCACGGCACCGGCACCTATCTTGGCGACCCCATTGAAGTCGCCGCGCTGACCGAAGCCTTCCGCCGTACGACGCAAGCCAAGGGCTTTGCCCGGATCGGCAGCGTCAAGACTAACATCGGCCATCTTGATACGGCCGCAGGGGTCGCCAGCCTGATCAAGACCACCCTCGCGCTGCACCACGGCCAGATGCCGCCGTCCTTGAACTTTGAAGCCCCGAACCCCGCCATCGACTTTGATGGCAGCCCGTTCCGCGTCAACGACACGTTGACCGACTGGCCCCGCCGCATGGGACCCCGACGCGCCGGGGTGAACTCGCTGGGTGTCGGCGGCACCAATGCACACGTCATCGTGCAGGAAGCTCCCGCTGTCGCGGCGTCTGACGCCTCGGACTGGCCCTTCCAGCTCATCACCCTCTCTGCCCGCAGCCAGTCGGCCCTGGGTGAGGCGTCCTCGCGCCTTGCCGCCCACCTGCGCGCCCATCCCGAACAGCCGCTCGCCGATGTCGCCTGGACCCTGAAGGAAGGCCGCCGCGCCTTTGAACACCGCCGTGTGCTGGTGGCCGAGACCCACGAGGAAGCGGCGAAGATGCTGGAGGCGGGCGACCCCCGTCGCGTCTTCACCCAGCGCCGGTTGGGCGATGCCCCCGATGTCGTCTTCATGTTCCCCGGCGGCGGCGCGCAATACCCCAACATGGCGCGCGACCTTTACGAGACCGAACCCGTCTTCGCCGAATGGATGGACCGGGGCCTTGCCGCCCTTGGCGAGGCCGAAGTCGAGACCCGCGCCCTCTGGCTTCCCGCGCCGGGACAGGAGGCTGCCGCCGCCGAAGCCCTCCGCCGCCCCTCCAAGCAACTGCCCCTGATCCTGATCGTCGAGGTAGCGCTTGCGAAACTGTGGGAAAGCTGGGGCATCAAGCCCGCCGTGCTGATCGGTCACAGCATGGGCGAGAACGCCGCTGCCTGCGTCGCGGGCGTGATGACGCTTGAGGCCGCCGTCGGCCTCGTCCACCTACGGG
>JBIJDO010000045.1:0-12093 GCA_044344105.1 Tabrizicola sp. | reverse complement strand
GCATAGGTCCGCCCGCCCGAGGTGAGCCGGTAGTAGCTGGCGTTGTCGAGGCCCCGGAAGCTGACGGTCGGACCCCATTCGTCGCCTTCGGCCGTGTGGTTGTAGACCACGTCGAGGATGACCTCGATCCCGCCGGCATGGAAGCGGCGGACCATGGTCTGGAACTCCCAGAGCGAGCCTTTCGACATGTAGCGCGGTTCGGGGGCGAAGAAGGCCAGGGTGTTGTAGCCCCAGTGGTTCCTCAGGCCCTTCGCGACCAGGAACCGGTCGTCGATGAAGGCCTGGACCGGCAGAAGCTCGATCGCGGTGACGCCAAGCTTGTGCAGATGCTCGATCACCGGGTCGGAGGAGAGGCCAAGGTAGGTGCCGCGGAGGCCCTTGTCGACGCCGGGGTGAAGGGCGGTCAGCGACTTGACATGCGCCTCGTAGATCAGCGTGTCCACGCGCGGGGTGCGCGGGGCGGTGTCGTTGCCCCAGGTGAAGGACGGGTCGGTGACCACGGCCTTCGGCACGGCAAAGGCACTGTCGCGGGTGTCGAAGCTGAGGTCTCCCCGGGACGAACCGATCTTGTAGCCCATGAGCGCGTCGGACCATTTGAGCCGGCCTTCCAGCCCGCGGGCATAGGGGTCAAGAAGAAGCTTGTTCGGGTTGAACCGGTGGCCCCGTTCCGGCGCGTAGGGCCCATGGGCGCGAAAGCCGTAGACCGTGCCGACGGTCAGCCCGCCGACATGAATGTGCCAGATGTCGCCGTCGCGTTCGAGGATCGGCAGGCGGGCCAGTTCCTTGCGGCCATCGCTGGTGAAGAGGCAAAGCTCGATCCGTTCGGCATGGGCGGAAAAGACCGCGAAGTTGACCCCGTCGCCGGTCAGGCTGGCCCCCATCGGCCAGGGACGGCCCGGACCGACCGCATGGCCCGAGAGCCGCGCAGGGAGCGAAACCGAAAGCGGTGTCACCCGGTCAGCCTTTCGTAAAGCCGGGCGTATTCGGCGGCCGAGCTTTCCCAGCCGACCGGTTGCGCCATGGCATTGGCCCGCAGCTTCGCCCAGACCTTGGGCTGGCGGAAGAGGTCGAGAAGTTGCGCCAGCGCCCGACCGAAGGCCAGCGCATCGACCGGATGAAAGGTCACGCCGGTGGCCACCCCTGCCGCAAGCGTGGCGGGCGAGGCTCCGATCACCGTGTCGGCCAGCCCGCCGACCGCCGCGACCACAGGCAGCGTGCCATAGCGCAGCCCGTACATCTGCGTCAGCCCGCAGGGTTCGAACCGGCTTGGGACCAGCACCGCATCCGCCCCGGCAAAGAGCCGGTGGCTCAACCCCTCGTCATAGCCGATCCGCACGGCGACCCGGCCCGGAAAGCGCGCGGCCAGATTGCGCATCGCCGCTTCCATTCCGGGATCGCCCGAGCCAAGGACGATGAGCCCCCCGCCGCCCAGCACGAAATCCGGGATCACGGCGGGCAGAAGGTCGATGCCTTTCTGGTCGGTCAGGCGGCTGACGACGATCGCCAGCGGCCCCGGCACCTCTAGTCCGAATGCTTCGCAAAGACCTGACCGCGCGCTGGCCTTGCCGGCCATGGACTTCGGTCCGAAGGCCGGGTCCTCCTTGCCCGGATCCCAGAGCCCCGTATCCACCCCGTTGAGGATGCCCGAAACCACCGGTCCCCGCGCCGAGATCACGCCTTGCAGGCCCATGCCGAATTCGGGGCGCATCAGTTCGGCGGCATAGGTCGGCGAGACGGTGGTGATCCAGTCTGCCGTGACAAGGCCCGCCTTCAGGCTGGAAATGCCGCCGTAATACTCCAGCGCCTCGGGATGGAAGGAATGCCCCGGCAGCCGCAGCACCCCCAGCATGTGGGCCGGTGCCCAGCCCTGAAAGGCGATGTTGTGGACCGTGAGGACCGACTTTACCCCACCCGCGCCGTGATAGGCGAGATAGGCGGGCGCGAACCCGGCCTGCCAGTCATGGGCGTGCAGGACATCGGGTTTCCAGCCCGGCAGGCCTTCTCGGGCGATGCGTGCCGCGACCCAGGACAGGGCCGCAAAGCGGATCGCATTGTCGGGATGTTCGGCGGTCAGGCCGGAGTACGGCCCGCCCTCGCGGTCATACAAGTGCGGAGCATCCAGCAAGAGAAGCGGCACATCGGCGACCTCGCCCGACCGAACGCGCCCCGGCCCGCCCCAGAGGTCGGCCTCTTCCCAGATCACTGGCCAGCCCGCCGCTTGTGCCCGAAGCGTCCGGTAGGCCGGCAGAAGCACACGCATGTCCCAGCCTTCGGCAGCCAGCGCCGCAGGCAAGGCCCCTACCACATCGGCCAAACCCCCGGTCTTGACCAGCGGCACACACTCCGACGCCACCGAAAGCACTCGTCCGCGCATCTTCTCCGGCACAGCCATGCTACGTCCTCAAATATCCCACGGGTGTGCCACCGGTATCGCCACCGGTTCAAGAGACCGGTGGCATGGGGGGTGTGAAACCCCCGTCGCTCTCCACCCGCGCTGCACTTTCAGGACAACGCCTTGGCCCGCGCGTCAAGCATGTCCTGCGTGATCAGGACGATGCCACCCTCGGACCGGCGGAACCACCTGGCATCCTCATCCGCATCTTCACCGATCACCAGACCTTCAGGGATCACCACCCCCCGGTCGATTACGCAGTTCTTCAGCTGCGCCTTGCGGTTGACCGTGACCTGCGGCAGCGCCACCACATATTCAAGTGTCGAGAAGGAATGCGTCCGGCAGCCGGTGAAGAGGAGCGAGTTCGACACGGCGGAGCCCGAGACGATGCAGTCCCCCGACACCAGGGACGAGACCGCCGAGCCGCGCCGCCCGTCCTCGTCATGGATGAACTTGGCGGGCGGCACGATCTCGGCATAGGTCCAGATCGGCCAGGCGCTGTCGTAAAGGTCCAGTTTGGGGACGAAATCCGTCAGATCGATGTTGGCCTGCCAGAAGGCGTCGATTGTCCCCACGTCGCGCCAGTAGGGTTCGGTCTCCAGCCCGCTCATCACACAACTGTCGGCGAACTTGTGCGCGATCGCCTTGCCGGTCTTCACGATATGCGGGATCAGATCGAAGCCGAAGTCATGCGACGACGTATCGTCCGACATGTCGTTCAGCAAAAGCGCGCGCAGGAAAGCCCAGTCGAAGACGTAGATGCCCATACTGGCCAGCGCATGCGCCGGATCGCCCGGAATCGACGGCGGGTCCTTCGGTTTTTCCAGAAAATCGGTGATCCGCATGTTCTTGTCGACATGCATCACCCCGAAGGCGCTGGCTTCCTTGCGCGGCACGGTCAGGCAGCCGATGGTGACATCCGCCCCGGCCTCGACATGCTGGCGCAGCATCACCTCGTAGTCCATCTTGTAGATGTGGTCGCCCGCCAGGATGATCGCATACTGGATGCCGTAGCTGTCGATGATGTCGATGTTCTGCGCCACCGCATCCGCCGTGCCGCGATACCAGTTGACCTCGTCCATCCGCTGCGAGGCAGGCAGGATGTCGAGATATTCGTTCCGTTCCGCCCGGAAGAAGTTCCAGCCGCGCTGGCAGTGCCGGATCAGACTGTGCGCCTTGTACTGCGTGGCAATCGCCATCTTGCGGATGCCCGAGTTCACCGCATTCGACAGGGCGAAGTCGATGATCCGGGTCTTGCCGCCGAAATAGACCGCGGGTTTCGCGCGCCGGTCGGTCAGCTCCTTCAGCCGCGACCCGCGCCCGCCCGCCAGCACGAAAGCCATGGCCTGCGAAGCCAGGCGCTGGTTCGGTCTTGCTTTCATCGTCTTCCCTCCCCCAAGGCGGTTCTTCCGCCGGTCTTCAACCTTGCTGCAGGTACACTGCCGAGAGCGGTGGCAGCGTGACAAGCGCCGATTGCGTCTGGCCATGCCAGGGCGTCCTTTCCGTGGTTACCCCCCCGAGGTTGCCACGATTGCCCCCGCCATAGGCTTCGGCGTCGGTGTTCAGGATTTCCCTCCACTTGCCGGCCTGCGGCAGGCCAAGGCGATAGGACCGCTCCAGCGGGGTCATGTTGATAACCGCGACGACCGGCTTGTCCCCCTCTCGCCCCTTGCGGACCCAGGAATAGACCCCGGCCCCGGCATCGTTGGACTCGATCCAGTCGAAGCCCTCCGGGCGGCAATCGTTCACATGCAGCGACGGCGTTTCGCGGTAGACCCGGTTCAGGTCGCGGACCAGGCGCTGCATCCCCTTGTGTTCTGCAATATCAAGCTGATGCCAGTCGAGGCTCTGACTGTGGTTCCACTCGGCCCCTTGCGCGAACTCCTGACCCATGAACAGAAGCTTCTTGCCCGGATGCGCCCACATGAACCCATAAAAGGCGCGCAGGTTGGCGAATTTCTCCCACGCATTGCCCGGCATCTTCGACAGCATGCTGCCCTTGCCGTGCACGACCTCGTCATGGCTGATCGGCAGGACGTAGTTCTCCGACCAGGCATAGACCATGCCGAAGGTCATCTGGTGGTGGTGGTATTTCCGGTAGATCGGGTCTTTCTGCATGTAAGAAAGGGTGTCGTTCATCCACCCCATGTTCCACTTGAACCCGAAGCCGAGGCCGCCCCAATTCGCCGGGCGCGACACACCGGGGAAAGCCGTCGATTCCTCGGCAAT
Organism: Tabrizicola sp.; assembly: GCA_044344105.1. Taxonomy (GTDB): domain Bacteria; phylum Pseudomonadota; class Alphaproteobacteria; order Rhodobacterales; family Rhodobacteraceae; genus Tabrizicola. The sequence continues at coordinate 7,472 of JBIJDO010000045.1, read as the reverse complement.
CGTCATGATCCCCGGCACTTCGCCGTAAGCCGCGATGTTCGTCGTGCGCAGGACGTCGATCGCCTCATAGTTTTCGCGGCCCCCGTCCTTGTTCGGCACCCATTCGCCGTGCTTGCGGGAATAGTCGCGATAGAGCATCGAGGCGACGGCATCGACCCGCAGCCCGTCGATGTGGTATTCCTCCAGCCAGTACAAGGCGTTGGAGACGAGGTAGTTCTTCACCTCGACCCGGCCGTAGTTGTAGATCAGGGTGTTCCAGTCCTGATGGAAGCCCTCGCGCGGGTCCTGGTGCTCGTAAAGCGCCGTGCCGTCGAAGCGGCCGAGCCCATGCGCATCGGTCGGAAAGTGGCCCGGCACCCAGTCGAGGATCACCCCCAGCCCTTTCCGGTGCGCCGCATCGACAAAGGCGCGGAATTCGGAGGGCGTGCCGTGCCGGATCGTCGGCGCGAACATGCCAACCGGCTGATAGCCCCAGGAGCCGTCGAAGGGAAACTCGCTGACCGGCAGGCATTCGATATGGGTGAACCCCATTTCGGCCACATAGTCGACCAGTTGCTCGGCCAACTCGGCATAGCTCAGCATCCGGTTGCCCGGCGCGCGCCGCCATGAGCCCAGATGAACCTCGTAAACGCTGATCGGCGCGTCGGTGGTGTGTTTCGCGGCGCGGGTCTCCATCCACCCCGCGTCCTGCCAGTCGCCCGCGATCCGCCGGACAACGCTCGCATTTGCCGGCGGATATTCAGAGCCGAAGCCGACCGGATCGGCCTTCAAGGGCAGCACCTGCCCGCCCGGCCCCTTGATCTCGTATTTGTAGGGCGTCCCCTCGGCCAGACCGGGCATGAAGATCTCCCAGACGCCGGTCGCGCCCCGCCTGCGCATCGGATTGCGCCGCCCGTCCCAGACGTTGAAATCGCCCACGACCGACACCCGTTCGGCATTCGGTGCCCAGACGGCGAAATGGACGCCGTCCACTCCCTCATGCGTCATCAGATGCGCGCCAAGCACCTGCCAGAGCCGCCGGTGCGTGCCCTCGCCCAGCAGATATTCATCCATCTCGCCCAGCACCGGTCCGAACCGGTAGGGATCTTCAAATTCCCAAACCGTTCCATGGCCTTCCGCGCGGAATCTGGTGCGTGAAAAGGCCGGGCACACCCGGAAAGGGAATCGCCTCGGCCTCGGACTTGCCGGACAGCACCCAAAGCCGATGAGCGCCCGGGATGAAGGCCCGAACCTCCCAACCCATCGCTGCCTTCTGCAGTCCGAGAACGGCGAACGGGTCGCTGTGCCAGCCGCCTGCGATCGCCTCTGCCGCGCCTTGGGTCAGTGTGGTCTCAGCCATGCTCCCCCTCCCGAAAGCCTGCCAGAGTGTACCCCTCACAGGGCCGAAGTCGCCTGCCAGATCTCGTCCATGTAGCTTTTGATCGTACGGTCGGACGAGAAGAACCCGCTCCGCGCCGTGTTCAGCGCCGCCATTTTCCACCAGCGGCCCGGATCGGCATAGGCCTTGTCGACCTCGCCTTGCGCCGCGCGATAGGCGTCGAAGTCGGACGCGACCAGGAAGTAGTCCGAATGCCACATGCCGTGGACAAGGCCATGATAGCGACCCGGTTCCTCGGGCGAAAACCGGCCCTCGGCGATCATCTGCAGCACGTCCATCAGCGCCTGGCTTGCCTCGATGGCCTTCTTGGCATGCTCGGGGTCTTCCCGGCGCTTCTGGACCTCTGCGGCGGTCAGACCGAAGAGGAAGAAGTTCTCCGCCCCCACCTCCTGCAGGATTTCCACGTTCGCGCCGTCGAGCGTGCCGATGGTCGGGGCGCCGTTCATCATGAACTTCATGTTGCCGGTGCCCGAGGCTTCCTTTCCTGCGGTCGAAATCTGTTCCGAGAGGTCGGCGGCAGGGATCACCCGTTCCGCCATTGTGACGTTGTAGTTCGCCGGATAGACGATCTTCAGAAGGTCCCTTGTCGCCGGATCAGCATTCACAACGACAGCCACATCGTTGATCAGCCTGATGATTTCCTTTGCCACCGCATAGCCCGGAGCGGCCTTTCCGCCGAAGATCCTGACCCGCGGCACCCAGGTACCCTTCGGATCCGACTTGATCCGGTGCCAGTGCGAGATCGCTTCGAGAATGTTCAGAAGCTGGCGCTTGTATTCGTGGATGCGCTTGATCTGGACATCAAACAGCGCATCGGGGCTGACCTCGATCCCCATCTCGCGCCCGATCCAGTTCGACAGCTGCACCTTGTTCTCGCGCTTTGCCGCAGCAAACTGGTCCCGGAAACCTGCATCTTCCGCATGCGGCTCCAGTCCGCGCAGCCGGTCAAGATCAGCCTCCCAGCCTGCCCCGATGGTCCCGGTGATCAGCCTTGACAGGGGCCGGTTCGCCATGCGGAGCCAGCGGCGGGGCGTCACGCCATTGGTCTGGTTGATGATCCGCCCCGGATGCAGCCGGTTCAGTTCCGGGAACAGCGTCTCTTTCACCAGGTCCGAATGCAGCGCCGAGACGCCGTTGACCTTGTGGCTCATGACGAAGGCCAGTTCGCCCATCCGCACTTCCTGGTGCTTGACGATGCCCACGTAATGCGGCCGGTTTGGATAGGCCCGCCGGTGCCAGCTGTCGATGCGTTCGACAATCTGCATGTGGCGCGGCAGCACGTTGCCGAACATGAATGTCGCCCATTTTTCAAGCGCTTCGGGCAGCAGCGTGTGATTGGTGTACCCCAGGCAGGCGCGCGAGATGGTCAAAGCCTCGTCGAAGGTCAAGCCGTGTTCGTCATGCAAGAGACGGAGCAGTTCTGGTCCGGCAATGGCCGGGTGCGTGTCGTTCATCTGGATTGCGACATGGCGCGGCAGCGCGCGCAGGTCGGAATGCGCGGAGAGATAGCGCCGCAGGATGTCCTGCAAGGCGGCCGAGGTCAGGAAGAATTCCTGCTTCAGACGCAGTTCCTTGCCCTGATAGGTCGTGTCGTCGGGGTAGAGCACCCGGCTCAGCGTCCGCGCCAGCGTCTCGGGTTCCGCTGCCGCCGTATAGTCGCCCCGGTTGAAGCGTTCGAGGTCGAAGTTTCGCGTGCCCTGCGCGCCCCAGAGCCGCAAGGTATTGGCCCATTTCCCCTGCCAGCCGACAACCGGCGTGTCATAGGCCTCGGCGGTGACGGTTTCCTGCGGCACCCAGACCTCGCGCCCGTCGCGGGTTTCGACCTGGCCCTTGAACCCGACGGTATAGGCGCTTTCGGGGCGGTTGAATTCCCAGGGATGCGCCTGCGCAAGCCAGTTTTCCGGGGTCTCGATCTGGCGGCCGGCATCGAAATGCTGGCGGAAAAGCCCGTGTTCATAGCGGATGCCGTAGCCGTAGGCCGGACAGCCAAGCGTCGCCATCGATTCCATGAAGCAGGCCGCCAGCCGCCCAAGGCCGCCATTGCCAAGCGCCGCATCCGGTTCATCGTCGATCACCGGACGGATGTCCTGACCGAACGCGGCCATCGCTTCGGTGGCCATGTCGTAAAGCCCGAGGTTGATCGTCGCGTCTTCCAGGATGCGCCCGATCAGGAATTCCATCGACAGATAGTAGACGCGCTTGCGGTCTTCGGCCCAGGTGCGGCGGGTCGAGGCGAACCACGGCTCGACGATCCGGTCGCGGATCGCATGGCTGAGCGCCATCCGCCAGTCATGTACCGATGCGTGCGGGGCATCCTTGCCCACGGTAAAGGTCAGGTGCCGCAGGATGTCGGCCTGCAGGATGTTCGGGGTAACACTCAGATCGGTCACGGGTTCGTCCAGCACGTTGTTCTCCAGAAGAAGCCTAAGCGCCACGGGGCGGCGGTCAAGCAGGCATTCGGGCAAAGCGTCGCAAGGCTGGCGAAACCGGCCCTAATGCGTCATTGCTAGCGCAAACGTAACGATCCTCTACGATATCCAAAGCGATTTGAGAACCGGGATTCGAACCGACCGCCCGGATTTTGCGCAAGGAGTGACCGCCCCGGAGCCGGACCCCCCGGACGGGCGGGGATTCTGGGGCCGGAATGCTTACCCCAGACGCTCCAGCAACCGTTCCATGAAGCGCTGGCACACCAGGAACTCACTGACCTCGAGATATTCATCCGGCTGGTGCGCCTGGGCGATGTCGCCGGGACCGCAGACCACGGCGGAATAGCCTGCGTCCTGGAACTGCCCGGCCTCGGTGCCGTAGGAGACAACGCCGGCTGCATTGTCGCCGGTCAGCGCGCGGGCCAAGGCCTCGGCTTCGCCGTCCCGTTCGGGTCGCAGGGCGGACACATCGAAGAACTTCTCCAGAATCACTCCCGCTTCGGGACGCCGCGCCTTGAGCACCTTGTCGAGGCCCGACGCCTCATCCCGGAAGGCGCGCGCATGGACCTCGATGTCGTCATCCGGCACCATGCGCATCTCGACCGCAAAGCGGCAATCGGCGGCGGTGATGTTGTCCGCCGTGCCCCCCTCGATCCGGCCGACATGCAGCGTGGTGAAGGGCGGGTGGAACCGCGCCGCCACCGGACCGCGCGGCGCGGCCTGGATCGCCGCGTTCCGGTCGTTCACCCATTGGATAAGCCGTGCCGCCTCCATCACAGCCGAGACGCCGTCGGGCAGAAGCGAGGAGTGCACCTCATAGCCCTTCACATGCACGTGGTAGCCGGTGCCGCCCTTGTGGCCGGTGATGACGCGCATGCCGGACGGCTCGCCGATCAGCGCGACCTTGCCCACAGGGAAAGTCCGGCGCAGGGTCTCGATCATCGGCGGCGCGCCGGTGCAGCCCAGTTCCTCGTCATAGGACAGGGCCAGTTGCAGGGGCCGCGCCACGCCCCGCGCTTGCGCTTCGACAAGGGCCCAGACGGACAACGCGACAAATCCCTTCATGTCGCAGGTGCCGCGGCCGTAAAGCCGACCGTCCCGCTCGGTCAGCGTCCAGGGATCGGTGGTCCAGGTCTGGCCATCGACCGGCACGACATCCGAATGGCCGGACAGGACCACGGCGCCCTCGGTCAAGGGACCGGCATGGGCAATCAGCGCCGCTTTCCGCCGGTCCTCGTTCCAGTGGCGGGCGCAGGTGATCCCCTGCCTGGACAGGTAGCCTTCAAGCCAGTCGACCAGCGCCAGGTTCGAGTCGCGGCTGACCGTCGGAAACCTGACCAACTGATCCAGAATCTGACGCGGCGTCAGCACGGTCATCGCGATTTCCCTTGCCATGTCTACATTTGGTAGCAAGCCTGTCCCCCGGTCCAGCCGGTGTCAATATATGGCAGAATGTCGCGAAATTCGGTCATTTTGCCGGGTGAACAGTCTGGAATCGCGCGGCAAATCGGGATTGATAGAAGAGAAAGAATCGGAAAGAGTTAAAAGGAAGACAGCAACCACAGGCTGCAGGGCAGTAAAAACTGCCAACAATAACAAGACCAAAGAACGTCGCGGGGAGTACTGAATGGCCGAACCGGCCGTGTCTGTCCTTGAAGTCAGGGGCCTGAAGACCGTTTTCCGCACCCGTGGCGGGGAAATCCATGCCGTGAACGACGTCAGCTTCCATCTCAGCCCCGGTGAACTTCTGGGCGTGGTGGGCGAAAGCGGGTCGGGAAAATCGGTCACGATGATGTCGCTTCTGCGTCTCTTGCCTGCGCCCCCGGCGGACATTCGCGGCGGCCAGGCGCTTCTGGCCGGACGCGACCTTCTGGCCATGTCGCCGGACGAATTGCGCGCGGTGCGCGGGGCGAAGGTGGGTTTCGTCTTCCAGGACCCCATGACCAGCCTGAACCCGGTCTTCACGCTGGGCAACCAGGTGATGGAGCCGCTGATCAAGCACATGAGGATGACCAGATCCCAGGCCGAAGCCCGGGCGGTCGAGCTTCTGGAGCTGGTCGGCATCCCGGATGCGCGTCGCCGACTTTACCAGTATCCGCACCAGTTCTCCGGCGGGATGCGGCAGCGGGTGATGATCGCCATCGCCTTGGCCTGCGACCCGGATGTGCTGATCGCGGACGAACCGACAACGGCGCTCGACGTCACGATCCAGGCCCAGATCCTGGAGCTGATCAAGGACCTGCGCCGGAAACTCGGGATGGCCATTGTCTGGATCACCCATGATCTTGGCGTGATCGCCGGGATCGCCGACCGGGTCATGGTGATGTATGGTGGCCAGGTGGTCGAACAGGCCCCGGTGCGTGAATTGTTCGCCAACCCCCAGCATCCCTATACCCGGGCGCTTCTGCAGACGATTCCCCGCATTACGGGGGCACGGGATGCCCGGCTGAAAGTGATCGAAGGTCAGCCGCCGATCCTGACCGGACCCCTGACCGCCTGCCCGTTCCGCGCCCGCTGCGAGTATCGGCATGACGCCTGCGATGCCGCGAACCCGCCCCGGCGACCGGTGGACGGTGTGCCTGTCGGCCAGGGTCATGACGTTGCCTGCCACTGGCATGCCCCGGCAAGGGCGGATCTGGTCCATGCTTGACGCCCGCCCCGCCCCGCTGGTTCAGGTCGAAGACCTGAAGATGTACTTTCCGATCTACAGCGGCGTGCTGCGGCGCCACACCGGGGACGTGAAGGCGGTGGACGGCGTGTCGTTCCAGATCATGGCCGGTCAGACGCTGGGGCTCGTCGGCGAATCCGGTTGCGGCAAATCGACGGTCGGCCGGGCCATCCTGCGGCTTTACGAGCCGACCGGTGGCCGCGTGGTCATCGACGGCGAGGATGTGGCCACCCTTGCCCCCGAGGTCCTGCGCAAGAAGCGCCCGAGCATGCAGATGGTGTTCCAGGACCCGCAGGCGAGCCTGAACCCGCGCATGACCCTGGCCGGTATCGTGTCCGAGCCGATGGACGAGCACACCGACTGGTCGCGCGAGCAGAAGATCGAGCGGGTCTATGAACTGATGGATCAGGTCGGCTTGAACCGCCGTTTCGTGAACCGCTATCCGCATGAGTTTTCCGGCGGCCAGCGGCAGCGGATCGGGATCGCCCGCGCGCTGGCGCTGAAGCCGCGCTTCATCGTCTGCGACGATCCGATTGCCGCGCTGGACGTCTCGATCCAGGCGCAGGTCGTGAACCTCCTGGAAGACCTGCAGGAAAAGCTGGGGCTGACCTATCTTTTCATCAGCCATGACCTGTCGATGGTGCGTCACCTCGCCCAGCGGGTCGCGGTGATGTATCTGGGCCGGATCGCCGAGCTTTCCCCGTCACGGGACCTCTACACCCGGCCCCTCCATCCTTACGCCGAGGCGCTGCTGTCCGCGGTGAACGAGCCTGACCCGGTCCTCGCCGCGCGCCGCAACCGGATCATCCTGAAGGGCGACGTCCCATCCCCAGCTAACCCGCCCAGGGGCTGCAACTTCTGTACCCGCTGCCCGAAGGTCATGGACATCTGCAAGACCGTGAAGCCCGCCCTCGCCGAGGTTGAACCGGGCCGCATGGTTGCCTGCCATCTATACGGAACACAAAAGGACGCCGGACCAACCGGCGCGCCCGAGGTC
>JBIJDO010000372.1:0-3472 GCA_044344105.1 Tabrizicola sp. | reverse complement strand
CCCGTATCTCCCCCTGAACCGACCCCGGAGTCCCCCATGGCCACGACGAACCCCTTCCAGTTCCTGCAGCAGGTCCGCGCAGAGGTTGCCAAGGTGGTCTGGCCCACCCGGCGCGAGGTGCTTCTGACCACGCTGATGGTGTTCCTCCTGTCGGCCCTCGCCGCGACCTTCTTCAGCCTCGTCGACCTCGGCATCCGCACAGGACTCCGCGCGATCGTCGGGGCCTGACACTGGTTCCCTCTTGAATTGACGGCGGGCACCGGATAGACCCCGCGCCAACCAAAGGGACACCGGCGCGCATCGATTCGGGGTGCGCGCTGTTTTTTGTTCCGGGACATACACGAAGACAGGGCCGAATGGCCCGGGCAGCAAGGATTGAGGCAGATGGCGAAGCGCTGGTATTCGGTAAGCGTTCTCTCGAATTTCGAGAAGAAGGTGGCCGAGCAGATCAAGACCGCCGTCGCCGATGCGGGGCTTGAGGAAGAGATCGACGAAGTGCTGGTCCCCACCGAAGAGGTCATCGAGGTCCGGCGCGGCAAGAAGGTCACTTCGGAACGCCGATTCATGCCGGGCTATGTGCTGGTCCATATGGAAATGACGAACCGGGGCTATCACATCATCTCGTCGATCAACCGCGTCACCGGGTTCCTGGGTCCCCAGGGCAAGCCGATGCCGATGCGGGACGCCGAAGTGAACGCGATCCTGAACCGGGTCGAAGAGGGCCTCGAAGCCCCGCGCAACCTGATCCGTTTCGACATCGGCGAGACCGTTCAGGTCACCGACGGCCCGTTCGAGGGCTTTTCCGGCATGGTCGAGGACGTGGACGAGGCGCACAGCCGCCTGAAGGTGACCGTGTCGATCTTCGGCCGGGCGACGCCGGTGGAACTGGAATTCACCCAGGTCTCGAAAGGGAACTGAGTGCCGCGTGGGAGGCGAGCGCGACCCGGCAGCGGGACGTGACGGACCGGACCACTAAACCGCATCGCAAGATGCCGTGACAAAGGAGAGGCCAGATGGCCAAGAAGATTATCGGCAGCCTCAAGCTGCAAGTTAAGGCGGGGCAGGCGAACCCCTCTCCGCCGGTCGGCCCGGCGCTGGGTCAGCGCGGCCTCAACATCATGGCCTTCGTGAAGGAATTCAACGCGAAGACCGCCGACATCGCGCCGGGCACCCCGACGCCCGTGATCATCACCTACTACCAGGACAAGTCGTTCAGCCTTGAGCTGAAGACCGCCCCCGCGGCGTTCCTGATCAAGCAGGCTGCCGGACTTCCGGCCGTCGGCAAGCGGAGCCGGTCCAAAGGGTCGGTGAAGCCGGGTCATGATGTGGCCGGTTCGATCACCACGGCGCAGCTCCGGAAGATCGCCGAAACGAAGATGAAGGACTTGAACGCCAATTCCGTGGAAGCTGCGATGCAGATCATCCTCGGCTCGGCACGGTCCTGCGGCATCGAAGTGAAGGGCTGACACCATGGCAAAGATTGCAAAGCGCGTCGCCAAGGCGAACGAAGCCTTCGCCGGCAAGACGATGATCACCGTGGAAGACGCGGTCAAGCTGATCAAGGGCGCGGCTTCGGCCAAGTTCGACGAGACGGTGGAAATCGCGATGAACCTCGGCGTCGATCCGCGTCACGCCGACCAGATGGTCCGTGGCGTGGTCGCCCTGCCGAACGGCACCGGCAAGGTGGTCCGCGTGGCCGTCTTCGCCCGCGGTGCCAAGGCCGATGAGGCCAAGGCGGCGGGTGCCGACATCGTTGGTGCCGAAGACCTGATGGAGACGATCCAGTCCGGCAAGATCGAGTTCGACCGCTGCATCGCGACGCCGGACCTGATGCCGCTGGTCGGCCGTCTGGGCAAGATCCTCGGGCCGCGCAACCTGATGCCGAACCCCAAGGTCGGCACCGTGACGATGGACGTGAAGACCGCCGTCGAAGGTGCCAAGGGCGGCGAGGTCCAGTTCAAGGTCGAGAAGGCCGGGGTGATCCATGCCGGCGTCGGCAAGGTGTCGTTCACCGAGGACAAGCTGGCGCAGAACATCCGCGCCTTCGTCGATGCGGTGTCGAAGGCCAAGCCCACGGGCGCGAAGGGCACCTACCTGAAGAAGGTGTCGCTGTCTTCGACCATGGGCCCGGGCGTATCGGTGGATATTTCGTCGGCGACCGCTGGCTGACGTCCGTGTCCCTGACCAAAGCTACAGACGGGCGGGCCGCAATGGTCCGCCCGTCTTGCGTTCAAGGGGTAGAGCGCTGACCCGCAAACTTGCGCCGCCACGCCCCGAGCCGGATGCGCAGCCGCTTGATCAGGGGTGGCCCCGGGTGAAGGTAGAACCTTGCGTTCGCCCCCATCAGATCGTCCTGGTAGCCGCGCAGAAATGGCTGGATCTTCCGCCCTGCCTGAAAGGCGCGCCGGACGTCCAGGAGCCGCAGGCTCCATTCCTGGCAGTGAAAGATCCGGAAGTCCGCCCGGTTGACGCAGCGCAGGCCCCAGAGTCCATTCTCGACGAGATAGTCCTCGATCGATCCTTCGGACGAGAACCGGCCGTATCTTCGTTCTGCCTCGGCGCGGTCACCCTGCGCCACGTGCCAAAAGTTTGGCGCGAGGATAATGAAGCAGTTGCTGACGCGCTGGGTGCGCAGAAACTGGGAAACCGCTGTTGCCTGATCGGCACGGAACGGCTTGGTTGCCCCCGTCAGGAACGGGGCACCGGCCGCAATCATCCTGTCGATGGCGTCGGCTTGCCAGCGGAGGTCCGGACGGCGATAGGGCAGTGTGTCCAGCCGGACCATGCAAACGAGACCGTCCTTCACGACAGCGAACTGTTCGTACAGAAGATCAAGCTCGTTGTCGGTGGTGTCGCAGACGGAGACGGAGCCGAGAATCCTGAGCCCGACCTTCCGGCTGTCGCAAAGCGCCTTCAGACGCGGCTCTATCTCGGGATCGGCACCGACATGGACGACCAGATCGCGGACCCCCTGATCGAAGAAATCAAGCCAGTCTTCCACAATGATCACGTGATGGGGCTGCAGCACGAAGGTCGTGAGAGTGATGGCGTGCGGATCGCGCATCAGATGAAATCCCGAGAAGCCAAAGCCAAGACCCTGCGTATCGGCAAGCTTCGGGGCGCACAAGCCGCACGAGAAGGCGGCCGAGCCGATGCACGGCGTCGCCCGGTCGCGCCCTGTTGCACCTTTGCACTTGGAAAGGGTGCCGGGAATGGGTATCCACCCCGGGCCAAGCCTCGCGTGATTCGTTGCGTCGGGGCGGGCTTGCTTTGTCCAAGACGGTCGGTGGCGCGCAAACGCCTTAATATCCTGCCTGAGATGGGGTTCGAGACGATTGTCACCGGTCCACTCCGGTTGATTCTGGCTCTCGGGACTGCATCACGGACCCGAACGCCGCCCTCGGGCGGCAAACATGAGCCGGGGGGAAACCCCCAACCTTGGAGTGAAACTGTGGATAGAGCCCAGAAAGAG
>JBIJDO010000371.1:0-3494 GCA_044344105.1 Tabrizicola sp. | reverse complement strand
TGCCCCAAGAGATCGTCAAGTCCGCCTTTCGGCGCACCCGTCCGCGGGCTGGAGCGTTTCTGCCCTGAAATCTGCTCAAGAAGGTCGCCCAGACCGCCGCCACCGGACTGCGGACCTGCAGACGACCCCTGGCCTGCGCCCCCGGTTCGCGCGCGGCGTCCCGTTCCGAGCACCTGGCCCAGAATGTCTTCCAGTCCGCCTTTCGACGCGGTGTCGATGCGGGTGCCGCGCCCGGCCGTGCCCGGGGCCCCCCCCCCACGCCCCCCCCCGCGGCCCGCCCAATCCCCCGCCCAATCCCCCGCCCAATTCTCCGCCAAGCCCCCCGCCCAGACCACCACCCCCCAGACCACCACCACTGCCGCCGGTCGCGCTGCCCCCCTTGGTGAGGGCCGTCACGCCCTTGGCGATCGCGATCCCGATCGCGACTTTCAGCAATGTTTTCGCAAGACTCATCACGCACCTCGATGGTTGAACCTGGTCCGCAGCCTTTCTTGCCGTTGTCCTCCGGTCAATGCAAAAGAGGGCGCGAGGCAGGGGGGAATTATGCGCAAGGACAGACTGGACGGGGTGGGACTGGCGATGCTTCTGGGCATCCAGGGCCTCCTCGCGCTGAACCAGGTCATCATCAAGCTGGTCAACGAAGGGCTGCAGCCCGTCTTTTTCGCCGGCCTGCGGTCGCTCCTTGCTGTGGGCTTTGTCTGGGCCTGGCTGGTCTGGCGGGGCCGTCCGCCACGCCTTGCCCGGGCTGCCCTGTGGCCTGGGCTCATGATCGGTGCGGTCTTCGCCGCCGAGTTCCTGTTCCTCTTTCTCGCGCTGGACCTCACCACCGTGGGCCGCTCGGCGCTGATCATGTATTCGATGCCGGTCTGGTTCGCGCTGCTGGCGCATTTCGGCCTGGGTGAGCGGATTACGTCGGTCAAGGCGGCTGGTCTTTCCCTTGCCTTCGCGGGCTGCGCCGTGGCCATCCTGTCGCGCCCGTCAACCGGCGAGGCCAGCCTTGCGGGCGATCTTTGCGCGCTTGGGGCGGCCTGGGGCTGGGCGCTCACCGCCTATGTTGCCCGCCGTCCGGTGATGCGGGCGCAAGGGCCGGAGATGCAGCTTTTCTGGATGGTGCTGGTCTCCGCCCCGATCCTTCTGCTGGCCGCCCCGCTTTTCGGCCCGCTGATCCGCGACCTGCAGCCGCTGCATCTGGCGGGGCTGGTTTTCCAGGCCTCGGTCGTGGTGGCGGGCGGGTTCATCGCCTGGCTCTGGCTCATGTCGGTCTATCCCTCCGCGACCGTCGCGTCGTTTTCCTTCCTGACGCCGATCCTTGCGCTCATCCTGGGGGCGGTTCTGTTCGGGGAAACCATCGGTCCGGCGAGCCTTGGCGCAGCGGCGCTGGTGGCGGCGGGGATCGTCCTGATCAACCGCCCGACGGCCCGGAAAGACTGACGGAATCAGGCCCGCCCGCCAAACCCCTCGGCGCGCCCGGTTCAACCCGGACCTGCAAGCAGGCCCCTTCGCTTGCAAATCCGGCTTTCCTCACAACTTGCGCGAACTCTGTCCCCAGGACTGTCCACATGCCGGTCGGTCAGCCAGGGGGTGTTGCCCGGTGACTGTCACAAAACCGTCAAGGAAAAAATTGTGGGCGGGGCGCAAATAAATACGTTGAAGGGCCGGGCCAAATACGACACCTTGCTTGGGTGGCGCGAAAGCACACTAGATGTAGTGCCACGAGAGGCAAGGGCAGTGATCCATCACAAGGGGCACCGACAACGCGGTGCGACCACCCGGTCAGCAAGGGCTGGCAGGGGCAATGGGTCTGTTCGGGCAGGATTTGAACCAGGTCATCGGCGTTTCGCCGCAAAAAGGGGAGTTTGAGGGGCATGAAGATCGAGCGGAAGTTCACGGCGGAAGCGACCGGCGCCTATGGCACGATGGCCTTCGTCCTCACCACCTCGGAGATCCGCAACCCGGACGGCAAGGTCGTCTTCCGCAACGAGGCGGTCGAGGTCCCCGAGGGCTGGAGCCAGGTCGCCAGCGACGTCCTCGCCCAGAAGTATTTCCGCAAGGCGGGCGTTCCGGCGGTGCTGAAGAAGGTCCGCGAAAAGGGCGTGCCCGAATTCCTCTGGCGCTCCGTCCCCGACGAGGACGCCCTGGCGCAACTCCCGGAAGACCAGCGCATCTTGGGCGAAACCAGCGCGAAGCAGGTCTTCGACCGCCTCGCCGGGGCCTGGGCCTACTGGGGCTGGAAGGGCGGCTACTTCACCACGGAAAGCGACGCCCGCGCCTACTATGACGAGATGCGCTTCATGCTGGCCCGCCAGATGGCAGCACCCAACAGCCCGCAGTGGTTCAACACCGGCCTCCACTGGGCCTACGGCATCGACGGCCCCTCCCAGGGCCACTTCTACGTCGACCACCAGACGGGCAAGCTGACCAAGTCCGCCTCCGCCTACGAGCACCCGCAGCCGCATGCCTGCTTCATCCAGTCGGTCAAGGACGATCTGGTGGGCGACGGCGGCATCATGGACCTCTGGGTCCGCGAGGCGCGGCTCTTCAAATACGGCTCCGGCACCGGCACCAACTTCTCCTCGCTCCGGGGCGAGGGCGAGAAACTGTCGGGCGGCGGCAAGTCCTCCGGCCTGATGGGCTTCCTCAAGATCGGTGACCGCGCCGCCGGGGCGATCAAGTCGGGCGGCACCACCCGCCGCGCGGCCAAGATGGTCATCATCGACACCGACCACCCGGACATCGAGGACTTCATCAACTGGAAGGTGATCGAAGAGCAGAAGGTCGCCTCCCTCGTCGCCGGATCGAAGATGCACGAAGCGCGGCTCAACGACATCTTCGCCGCGATCAAGGGCTTCGACGGCAGCATGGAGGGTGCCACCGACCCCGCCGCCAATCCGGCGCTGAAAGCCGCGATCAGGGCCGCGAAAAAGGCCATGATCCCCGACACCTACACCAACCGCATCCTGCAATACGCGCGCCAGGGCTTCACCTCGATCGAGTTCCCGACCTACGACACCGACTGGGATTCCGAGGCCTACATCTCCGTCTCCGGCCAGAACTCCAACAACTCGGTCCGCGTCACCGACGCCTTCCTGCGCGCCGTCAAGACCGACGCCCCTTGGGAACTCATCCGCCGCACCGACGGCAAGGTCGCGAAAACCGTCAGCGCCCGCGACCTCTGGGACCAGATCGGCCACGCCGCCTGGGCCTGCGCCGACCCCGGCATCCAGTTCCACGACACCGTCAACGCCTGGCACACCTGCCCCGAGGACGGCGCGATCCGCGGCTCGAACCCCTGTTCCGAATACATGTTCCTGGACGACACCGCCTGTAACCTCGCGTCGATGAACCTCTTGACCTTCCACAAGAACGGCAAGTTCGACGCCGAGGCTTACGTTCACGCCTCGCGCCTCTGGACCATCACGCTGGAAATCTCGGTGATGATGGCGCAGTTTCCGTCCAAGGAAATCGCTCAACTGTCCTACGACTTCCGCACCCTT
>JBIJDO010000370.1:0-3501 GCA_044344105.1 Tabrizicola sp. | reverse complement strand
GCGCGAGGATCACGCCGGTGACCGTTCCCGCCAGCCCCAGCCGCAGGAAGAGAGCGTGGAGGCCGAAGACCACGGCAAGGCCGGGCAGGATCGCGGGCGCGACGAGGAGAAGGGTCACCAGACCCTTGCCCCGGAACCGGTAGAGGCCAAGTGCGCGCCCGGCGGGGATGCCGACCAGTGCCGCCAAGGCGGTTGTGGCCAAGGCAATGAACGTGGTCAGGGCAAAGCTTTCCAGGACGCCCGCGTCGCCCGACACCGCATAGGTCCAGGCCTTGCCGGTCAGATCCTGTGGCAGAAGGTCGGGAAAGCGCCAGCCATACGCCACCGACCAGACCGCAAGCGGCAGGACCGGCAGCACCAGCCATGCGGCCAGCGCTGCGGCGGCAAGGGTCCGCAGGTCAGCGCGCATCGCCCGCCCCGGTGCGCAGGCTACGCAGATAGACGGCCAGAAGCACCAGCCCGATCAGCGCGATCAGGATCGCCATGGCCATCGCCTCGGGCCGGGAGGCAAGGTCGGTGTCGGTGTAGCTTTGCCAGGCAAGGACCGGCAGCGCCTTCGGCGCGCTGGCCCCAAGGACGAGGGGCACCTCATAGGCTCCGAAGGCGAAGGCGAAGACCAGCGCCGAGGCGGCGGCAAGGCCCGGCATCAGCATCGGCAGCAGCACATGGCGGAGCGCCTGCCAGCGGTTGGCCCCAAGGGTGCGGGCGGTGGCCTCGTGATCTTCGCCGATGGACTGCAGGCTGGCAAGGAGGATCAGGGTAATGAACGGCAGCTCTTTCCAGACGTAGAGGAGGATGATGCCGATGGCGTAGGGGTCCTGGGTCAGGGCAGGAAATTCGCCCGGGCCGCCGATCAGTCCCGCCGCATGGGCCAGGCGTGCAAAGCTGCCCGACTGCGAAAAGAGATAAAGAATACCGATGGCCCCCACGACATGCGGGATCGTCAGGTTCAACTGGATGAGAAAGCTGATCAGCGCCCGGCCGGGGAAGGTCTGGCGCAAGAGAAGTGCTGTTCCAAGCGCCAGGCAGGCGGCGATGACGGTCGAAGCCGTGGCGATCCAGAGCGACAGCGCCAGCGACTTCAGGAACCCCGGTGACCCTAGGACGGCAGCATAGGCGGAAAGGTCCGGCGAGGTCTCGCCAAGCGCCGGGGCATAGCGCAAGGACCGCAGCAGCGTCAGGCCCAGGCCGGTCAGGAACAGACCGCCCAGGACCAGAAGGACGGGTGCAAGGAGGAGGACAATGCGGCTACGGTCGGTCACGGGCATCCTTTGCGGCAGGTCGCCGGACTGTGCGCGAGGACCGCCGGGCGGGCAAGCGGGGTTGCGGACGCTCGTCGATGACTTCGTCACTCCTCGCTGCCGTTGGCCGATGCGACGAGAAGACGAAGTCGAACGAGGAGCGGATCAGTTGCCGACGTTTTCGGTCCAGCCCTTCTCGATGGCGGTCAGCCAGTCGGCCTGCAGTTCCGGCAGCGCGGCCTTCGCCAGTTCACTGGCCGGGACGACGGAAGGATGCGCTTCGATCCCGGCAAAGCCCGCCTGCACCTCGGGCGTGGTCCGGTCGATCTCGATCGCCGGGGCCGCGCCCCAGACTTCGGTCTTAGCCTTTTCCAGCTGCGCCTCTCCCGACAGCAGGAGGTTCTGCACCACCATCGCCGCCGCCTTGTTGGGCGAGTTGAACGGGATCAGCGTGTAGTTGGTGTTGCCGATGGTGCCGTCGGTCAGCCCGAAGGAGCGCACCGTCTTTGGCCAGGTTCCGGCCTGCACCGCCAGGCCGAATTGCGCCGGGTCGTAGTTGAAGCTGAACGCGACCTCGCCATTGGCGAAAAGCTCGTTCAACTGGGTGACGGTGTTGGGATAGGTCGCGCCCTCGCGCCAGAGGAAAGGCTCGATCTCGTTCAGGATCGCCCAGGTCTTGGCGGCGACCTCGTCGAACCTGGCCTGGTCGAAGGGACCGAGGAGAGCATCGGGCCCTCCGGCGGCGTGATAGAACACATGCCGGACGAAGACCGACCCGGTGAAATCGGGCGGGGCCGGATAGGTGAACTGGCCGGGGTTGGCCTTGATCCAGTCCAGAAGGGACCCCATGTCACGCGGCGGTTCCGGGGTCCGGGCGCTGTCATGGGCAAAGGCGAACTGGACGGTGTTCCACGGCACCTCGCAGCCGTCGACCGGCACGCCGAAATCGTTGGCGATGGCCGGGTTGTCCCAGTTGATCAGGGCATCGTTCGGCAGAAGTCCCGTGTAGCCGCAGAAGGCGAGGTCGCCCTGCCGCATCGTGCGGAAGTTCTCGCCGTTGATCCAGATCAGATCGACGGTCCCGGCCTCGGTGATCCCGGCCTCTTTCTCGGTCAGGATCAGGTTCACGATGTCGGCGGCATCGGTGATCGGCACGCGGTTGAGCGTGATGTCGTAGTCGGCCTTGAGCCGGTCGGCGATGTAACCCGAGACATAGGCATTGATCGTGTCGGCACCGCCCCACATGAACCAGTTGACCGTGCCGCCCCGCGCCTCTTCAACCACCTGGTCCCAGGTCATCGCCTTCAGCGCCTCGCCGTCGGCCGTGTCGGCCTGGACTGCGGTTGTCAGGAGAAGAAGGGCGGCAAGGCTGCGCAGCATGATGGCTCCGGGTGTGAAGAACGCTGCGCCCATCAAACCCATCGCCTGCACAAATGCCAGTCACATGGGCGTTGGCAGGTTGTAACCAACCGCAGGGCCTACCTAGCCGTCGATCCCGGCGCCCATGATCGCGATGGCCTGCTGATAGACCTTCGCCGCGTTCCATTCCTTGATCACGGCAAAGTTCGGCTCGCCTTCCTGATAGCCCTTGCCGGGCTGCCAGCCCTTCTGCCGCAGGTAATTCGCGGTCGAGGCCAGGGCGTCGGCCATGTTGTAGAAGTCGACCGCCCCGTCGCCATTGCCGTCCACGCCGTAGTTCAGGGCATTTCCGGGCAGGAACTGGGTATGGCCCAACTCGCCATGCTTGGCCCCGACCGTGCCTCCGGTGATCGAGCCCTGATCGACCAGTTTCAGCGCGCCGATCAGATGCGGGCGGAAAAAGTCGGAGCGGCGGCAGTCATAGGTCAGGGTGGCGATGGCCGAGACGACATTGGTGTCGCCCATGAAGTTGCCGAAGCCGGTCTCCATCCCGTGGATCGCGATCAGGACACCGGCGGGCACGCCATAGGCGCGTTCGAGCGATGCGTAGAAATCGGCGTTCTTGGCCTTGCGGTTGCGGCCCTGGGCAACGATGGCATCCGCGCCACGCACCTGCAGGAACTTTTCCAGGCTGTACTTGAAGCTTTTCTGGTTGCGATCCGCCGCGATCGTGGCCTCGGAATAGGAGGTCGCCAGCAAGGCCTCGATCCCGCGCTTGCCGACACCGTCCGCCCTGGCCTCGGCGGCCATTTCGGCTTTCCAGGTCTCGTACTGGCCGCCGGTTTCACTGCAGATTGCCGCTAGCGCGGACAGAGGAAGGAGCGAAATCAGCGTTGCAGCC
>JBIJDO010000367.1:0-3531 GCA_044344105.1 Tabrizicola sp. | reverse complement strand
AGGGCCTGATGCCGCGCCGGATCGATGGGCGCGACATCGGCACATCCGAGATGAAGCGCAACGCCGCCGCGGCCTGGCGGGCCTATCGCCGTCTCACGGCGCCCCTGGTGAAAGAGGGCACATCGGTCTGGAACCCGCGGAACTGGCAGATGAACCCGCTGATCGAGGTGGTGCGCAGTCTGCGCGACGGCGTGGTCGGGCTGAAACGCTGGGCGCTGGGTCAGGAGCAGCACGAAACGGTGCTGAAAGCCGTGCAGGACCGGACCGAAGGGACCGAGCCGGTGGCCCCGCCACGAAGCGTTCCGGTGCGCTTCATGGGGCTTTTCGACACGGTCGAGGCCTATGGTGTCCCGGTCGAACAGTTGCGCCGATTCATCGACCGGGTGATCTGGCCGATCCAGTTCCGCAACCGGCGCTGCAGCGCGGTGGTCCAGAAGGTGCGACATGCGCTGTCGCTGGATGATGAACGCCTGACCTTTCATCCGATCCGCTTTGATCAATCCCTGCGGGACGACGGGACAACCGGGCCCGAGACCCAGGAGCTGTGGTTTGCCGGGGTCCATTCGGACGTCGGCGGCGGCTATGCGGACAATGCCGTGTCGCTGGACCCGCTGGTCTGGATGATCGACGAGGCGGAACTGCAGGAGCTGGATTTTGACGGCATCGTCACCGGCCCCTACCGTCGCGGTCCCTACCCGCAGGCCCTGATCCACAACTCGCGGGCGGGTCTGGCAAACATCTACCGGTATGCGCCCCGCACGCTTCAGGGCGGCAAGATGAATGGCGGGCCGCCGGTCGTGCATCATTCGGCTTTGTCGAAGATGCAGGTCGGAGCCGACGGCTATGCGCCCCTGGGGCTGCCAGGCGACTTTCGGGTCTATGGCCCGGGGCCGCAACGCTGGTCGGGCCTGTCGGACAACGGGATGAGCCGCGACATCGGTGCGCTGGAACATGTCCGGCGGCTGACCGACTGGCGCAAGCGCACGAACTGGATGACCATCCTTTGCATCCTGGGGCTGATCCTGCTGCCGTTTCTGCAGGACCGGCTGGACAACCCCAGGCCGATCGACCCTGCATTCCTGTCCCGGATCGAGTGGCTGATCGGCGGGTTGCTGCCCGGATGGGCCTATTCCTGGGTCGTGGCGCTGGCGAACTGGTGGTTCCTGTCCGTGCCGCTGATCCTTGCGGTCGTGGCGATCTACTACACGAACCAGTGGCTTGCCGACCGCATCAAGGATTGGGCGGGGCGCATCTGGCCGACCGGGTCCGGCCGCTCTTCTCCCTGAGCGGGCGCAGGGCTAGGTTGCCGGTCCCCGACCCTGGAGGATTCGCATGAGCCTGACACTGATCCCCCGCCTGATCGCCGGCGAAATCGGGGCGACGCCGGGTCAGGTTGCCGCAGCGGTGGAGCTTCTGGATGGCGGGGCGACGGTGCCCTTCATCGCGCGCTACCGCAAGGAGGTGACGGGGGGCCTCGACGACACGCAGCTTCGGAAGCTGGAGGAGCGCTTGAGCTATCTGCGCGAGCTTGAGGCGCGGCGCGGGGCGATTCTCGGGTCAATCACCGAGCAGGGCAGGATGACGGACGCGCTGGCGAAGGCGATTGCCGGGGCAGGGACCAAGGCCGAGCTTGAGGATATCTATCTGCCCTTCAAGCCCAAGCGCCGGACGAAGGCGATGATCGCGCGCGAGGCGGGGTTGCAGGGACTGCTCGATGCCGTGCTCGCGGATCGGGCGGCGGACCCGCTGGCCGTGGCGGTCGGCTGCCTGTCGGAGGGTTTCCCGGACGCGAAGGCCGCGCTGGAGGGCGCGCGCGACATTCTGGCCGAGGGCCTGAGCGAGGATGCCTCGCTTCTGGGCCGGTTGCGCGACCATATGCGCAAGGTGGGGATGTTGTCCGCGAAGGTCCTGGCCGGGAAAGAGGCGGCGGGTGCGAAGTTCGCCGACTACTTCGCGCATAGCGAAGCCTTTGCGCGGGTGCCGTCGCATCGGGCGCTGGCGATGTTCCGGGGGCGGAACGAAGAGGTGCTGGCGCTTGAGCTTGAGGTCGATCCCGAGGCCCCGCGCGGGGAAAGCCCGGCGGAACGCGCATGCGGCGCGGCAGTCGGGGCGGGCGGTCAGGGTCCTGGGGACAAGTGGCTGCGCGAGGCGGCGGCCTGGGCCTGGCGAGTGAAGCTGAAGACTTCGCTGACGCTGGACCTGATGGCCGAACTGCGCGAAGCGGCCGAGGCCGAGGCGATCCGGGTCTTTGCCCGCAACCTGAAAGACCTGCTGCTGGCCGCCCCGGCAGGCGGGAAGGTGACGATGGGTCTCGATCCCGGCATCCGGACGGGCGTCAAGGTCGCGGTGGTGGATGCGACAGGCAAGCTTCTGACGACAGAGACGGTCTATCCGTTCCAGCCGAGGATGGATGTGAAGGGCGCTCAGGTGGCGATTGCGAAGGCGATCGGGCAGCATGGGGTGAAGCTGATTGCCATCGGGAACGGCACCGCAAGCCGGGAGACGGAAAAGCTGGTTGCGGACCTTCTGGCGCTGTTGCCGGGGGAAAAGCCGGTGAAGGTGGTGGTCAGCGAGGCGGGGGCGAGCGTCTATTCGGCGAGTGAGCTTGCGGCGAAGGAGTTTCCCGATCTTGACGTGTCACTGCGCGGGGCGGTCAGCATCGCCCGGCGCTTGCAGGACCCGCTGGCCGAACTGGTGAAGATCGAGCCGAAGGCGATCGGCGTCGGGCAGTATCAGCATGACGTGGACCAGCACCGGCTCGCAAAGTCGCTGGATGCGGTGGTCGAGGATGCGGTGAACGGGGTGGGGGTCGACCTGAACACCGCCTCGGCCCCCCTTCTCGCGCGGGTGTCGGGGGTCGGGCCGGGGCTGGCCGAGGCCATCGTGGTGCACCGCGACCGGAACGGGCCATTCGCGACGCGGAAGGACCTTCTGAAGGTCGCGCGGCTGGGGCCGAAGGCGTTCGAGCAGGCGGCGGGGTTCCTGCGGATCACGGGCGGGGCGGAACCGCTGGATGCGTCCTCCGTCCACCCGGAAGCCTATGATCTGGCGCGCAAGATCGTCGCGGCCTGCGGGCGGGACCTGCGGGCGGTGATGGCCGATCCGACGGTGCTGCGGCAGGTGGAGCCGCGCGATTTCGTCGATGATCGCTTTGGTCTCCCCACAGTAAAGGATATTCTGGCGGAACTGGAGAAACCCGGTCGCGATCCGAGGCCCACCTTCAAGACCGCGGCCTTTGCGGAGGGGGTGGAGGAGATCAGGGACCTGAAACCAGGCATGGTGCTGGAGGGCACCGTCACCAACGTCGCGGCTTTCGGGGCCTTTGTGGACATCGGCGTGCATCAGGACGGGCTGGTGCATGTGAGCCAGCTTTCGGACAGCTTTGTGAAAGATCCCCATGCCGTGGTGAAGGCGGGGGACGTGGTCAAGGTCCGGGTGGTGGAAGTCGATGTGGCGCGGAAGCGGATCGGGCTGTCGATGAAGTCGGACGGGGGAGCCTCCGCGAAGGACCAGGCTCGCGAGCGCGGGCAC
>JBIJDO010000355.1:0-3584 GCA_044344105.1 Tabrizicola sp. | reverse complement strand
CGGCAGGCTGCTTCTGGGCTACAACATTCTCGGCTCCTACGCCGCCGACCAGATCCGTCTCAAGCCCGATCTCGGGATGGTGCTGCTCAGGGACTACACGGTGGTCATCTCGCGGGTCGCGCTGGTCCCGCGCGCGGCGGCTGCGCCGAGGCAGGGCATCGCCTTCCTGTCCTTCCTGATGAGCGCCGAGGGGCAGACCCTCCTGTCCGAGAAGCTGGGACTTCCTGCCGTCAGTCTCGAGGTTTCGGGCGAAAACAGCGCCTCGGCGATGCTTGCGGCCCTGGGAGACCAGCTGCGTCCGGTGCCGGTCAGCCCCGGCGTGCTGGTTTATCTTGATCAGGCGAAGCGTCAGCGTATCCTGCGTCTCTGGCTCGAGGCGCTGGCAGGCGACTGAAGGGGCGCTGGCGGCTGTCAGCTAGTTGACAGGTTGATATGCGCATCTTCTGCGCAGGGATGGCACGAGGAGGTGCCGCCCGGGGAAAATCGGCACATAAATCCGTGCCTTGGGAGGAGACTCAGGATGAAGCACACGCTTTTGGGCGCAGTTTTTGCAACGGCTCTGGCACTGCCTGCCCTTGCCGAAGAATACATGATCATGGCCCCGGCGGCCCCCGGCGGCGGCTGGGACGGTACGGCCCGCGCCATGCAGGAGGTGATGCAGGCCGAAGGCATATCGGCCTCGGTTCAGGTCCAGAACGTGCCGGGCGCTGGCGGGACCGTCGGTCTGGCGCAGTTCGCTTCCGCGGCGGCGGGCGACCCGAGCCAGCTGATCATCGGCGGCTACGTCATGGTCGGTGCCATCCTGACCAACGAATCGCCCGTCAGCCTGGCCGATGTCACCCCGATTGCCCGCCTGACCGGCGAAGCGGTCGGAATCGCGGTGTCCGCCTCCAGCCCGATCCAGAACATCAACGAGCTTGTGGAAATGATGAAGGCCGATCCGGGGTCGGTATCCTGGGCAGGCGGTTCCGCGGGGGGTGTGGACCACATCACCGTGGGCCTTCTGGCCAAGGCTGCGGGCGTCGATCCGACCAAGATCAACTATGTCGCCTTTTCGGGCGGCGGCGAGGCGCTGGCCGCGGTCCTCGGCAATCAGGTCACCGTGGGGATCTCGGGCGTGGGCGAATTCCTGCCGCAGGTCGAGGCGGGCGCGATGCGGATGCTCGCCGTCTCGACGGCCGAGAAATGGCCGGGTACCGATGCCCCGACGCTGATGGAGTCCGGGTATGACGTCAACGTGCAGAACTGGCGCATGGTCGCGGCGGCCCCCGGCCTGACCGACGAACAGAAGGCGGCGGTGACGGCAGACATCGACAAGCTGGCGAACTCGGCGGGCTGGAAGGCCACGCTCGAGTCGAAGGGCTGGGCGAACACCTACCTGTCCGGCGCTGATTTCGAAGCCCAGCTGGCGAAGGAGATCGAGGCGACGACCGCGATCCTCAAGGACATCGGTCTGGTGAAATGACCGACGGACAAGGTCCCGGCCAGCCCGGAACCGGACGCCGCCCCGTCGGGGCGGCGTTGACCATCGGGGTCGCCTTGATCGGCATCGGCGCATTGCTGTTCTGGGACGCGGCGCGCATTCCGAACAAGGCGGGCTATGCCGGGGTCGGTCCGGCGGACGTGCCGCGCATCGTCGGCGGAGGCCTGATCTTGCTGGGGCTTCTGACCGGGTTGTCCGGCGTGAACGGCACCGCCCGCCGCGCCCCGCCGCAGCGGATCGGCGCTGTCCTCTGGATCCTCTGCGGCCTTGCGCTGCAGATCCTGCTTCTGAAACCGGCGGGCTTTTCCGTGGCCTCCGGCCTTCTCTTCGCTTTCACGGCAGCCGGGTTCGGCCAGCGCCGGCTGCACATCACCGTGCCGATCGGTGTCCTGTTCGCGCTGGCGGTCTACGGGCTGTTCGATCTGGTGCTGAACCTCAATCTTCCCGCCGGCTGGCTGGAAACCACGATCTTCGGGGGCTGAGGCGTTGGATACCTTCGCATTCCTGGCTCAGGGCCTTGCCGTCGCGGTCGAGCCGATGAACCTCCTTTATGCCCTGATCGGCGTGACGCTCGGCACCGCCGTCGGCGTCCTGCCGGGAATCGGCCCGGCGCTGACCGTGGCGCTGCTGCTGCCGGTGACCAACGGTCTTGATCCGGCCGGATCGCTGATCATGTTCGCGGGCATCTACTACGGCGGCATGTATGGCGGTTCGACCACCTCGATCCTCCTGAACACGCCGGGCGAAAGCGCCTCGATCATCACCGCGCTCGAGGGCAACCAGATGGCCCGCGCCGGGCGCGGCGGACCGGCGCTTGCCACCGCGGCCATCGGGTCCTTCGTCGCCGGGCTGATCGCGACGCTGGCGCTGGCCTTCCTCGCACCCTGGGTGGTCAAGATCGCGCTGGTCTTCGGCCCGCGCGAATATTTCGCGCTGATGATGCTTGCCTTCGTCACCGTTTCCGCCGCCTTCGGCGACAGCGCGCTGCGCGGCCTGACCTCGCTGTTCATCGGCCTCGCCTTCGCCGTCGTCGGCATCGACGGGCTGACCGGGCAGGCGCGGCTGTCCTTCGGCGTGCCGCAACTCTTGGACGGGATCGAGGTCACCACTCTTGCCGTCGCCCTGTTCGCCATCGGCGAGGCGCTGTTCGTCGCCGCGCAATGGCGCCCGGGCGAGGATGAGGTTCTGGCCGTCAAGGGGTCGGTCCGGATGTCGGCCCAGGACTGGGCGCGGTCCTGGAAACCCTGGCTGCGCGGGACCATGATCGGCTTCCCGATCGGCGCCATGCCCGCCGGCGGGGCCGAAATCGGCACCTTCCTCAGCTATGCCACCGAAAAGCGGCTGGCCAAGAACCCCGAGGAATTCGGTCATGGCGCCATCGAGGGCGTCGCCGGACCCGAGGCTGCGAACAACGCCAGCGCCGCCGGAACGCTGGTGCCGCTGCTCACGCTCGGCCTGCCGACCTCGGCCACGGCGGCCATCCTTCTGGCAGGCTTCCAGCAGTTCGGCCTGCAACCCGGACCGCTGCTCTTCGCGACCAATCCGCAAGTGGTCTGGGGCCTGATCGCCAGCCTCCTGATCGCCAATGCGATGCTTCTGGTGCTGAACCTGCCGATGATCCGTCTCTGGGTGAAGCTGCTCACCATCCCCAGGCAGTGGCTTTACGCCGGCATCCTGCTGTTCGCGACCCTGGGCACCATCGGCCTGAACCCTTCGCCGGTCGAGCTGTCGATGCTGCTGATCTTCGGCGTGCTCGGCTATCTGATGCGCCTTTACGGCTATCCCATCGCCCCGGTCGTGGTCGGCCTGATCCTGGGCCCGATGGCCGAACAGCAGTTGCGCCGGGCCTTGTCGATCTCGCAGGGGGACTGGACCACGCTGGTCTCGACGCCGCTGTCGGCAGGGATTCTGGCGCTTGCCCTCTTTGCCCTCGTGGTGCCACCGCTCCTGCGCTGGCGCGGCAAGGGTGCCGTCCTGCAGCAGATCGCCAGCGACGAGGACTGACGGAGGACGGACCGGGCAGAGGGTGACCGCCCTGACGGCGGCTCTCTCCTACCCGTGTTTCACCATCACATGCCGGACGACCGTATAGTCCTCCAGC
>JBIJDO010000153.1:0-6438 GCA_044344105.1 Tabrizicola sp. | reverse complement strand
GCATAGGCGCTCATGTCCTTGCCATAGCCTGACTGCTTCAACCCGCCATGCGGCATCTCGTTGGTCAGCATGAAGTGGGTGTTGATCCAGGTGCAGCCGTAGCGCAGCCGGGCCGCGGTGGCCATCGCCCGACCGACATCACGGGTCCAGACCGATGAGGCAAGGCCATAGTCGCTGTCGTTCGCCCAGGTCACCGCGTCGTCCACGTCAGAGAACGGGGTGACGCTGACCACAGGGCCAAAGACCTCGCGGCGGACGATCTCGTCATCCTGCCTGGCCCCGGCAACCACGGTCGGGCGGTAGTAAAAGCCCTGGTCCATCGCCTCGCCACCTGTGGTGATTTCCACATGGTTCAGCTCGCGCGCGCGGTTGACGAAACTGGCGACCCGGTCGCGCTGGCGCTGGCTGATCAGGGGGCCGATCTCGTTGGTGCTGTCGTCCTCGGCGGCAAGGGTGATCGAGGCGGCGGCCACGGTCAGGTCGGCCACCAGATTGTCATACACCTTCTTCCCGGCATAGACCCGGCAGGCGGCGGTGCAGTCCTGCCCGGCGTTGTAGAAGCTGAATGCCCGCAGCCCCTCGACCACCTCTGCAACATCGGCATCGTCGAAGACGATGACCGGGGCCTTGCCGCCCAGTTCCAGATGCGTGCGCTTCACGGTCTTCGCTGCCGCGTCCAGCATCTTCTTTCCGGTCGCCACGTCCCCGGTCAGGGAAATCATGTCCACGCCCGGATGGTTGATCAGATAGCTGCCGACCGTCTGCCCGCGCCCCGCCACGACGCTGACCACGCCTTCGGGCAGCACGTCCGCCAGGACATGCGCCAGCTTCAGCGCCGTCAGCGGGGTCTGCTCGCTGGGCTTGAAGACCACCGTATTCCCGCCGCCGATGGCGGGGCCAAGCTTCCAGGCCATCATCATCAAGGGATAGTTCCAGGGCGCGATGCTGGCGACCACCCCCACCGGGTCACGGCGGATCATGCTGGTGTGGCCCGACAGGTACTCCCCCGCCACCGTGCCGTGCATGCAGCGCACCGCCCCGGCAAAGTAGCGGAAGCAGTCGATGATCGCCGGAATCTCGTCGTTCCGCGCCGCATTGATCGGCTTGCCGCAGTTCAGGGCCTCCAGCGTTGCGAAACTGTCGGCCTCCGCCTCGATCCGGTCGGCAATCTGCAACAAGGCGGCAGACCGTTCCGCCGGTGTCGTCCGCGACCAGCCCTCGAAGGCCTTCCGCGCCGCCGCCACAGCCCGGTCGACCTGCGCGGTCGAAGCTTCGGGCACCTCAAGGATCAGCCCGCCGGTTCGCGGGTTCAGGATCGGTTCGCGCGCTTCTTGCCCGGTCTCGAAGGCCGAGCCGATCAAGAGCGCGGTGTCGATGGTTGTCAGCGTGTCCATGGGGTCTCTCCCTATTTGCCCATGCCTGCGGTCTCGGAGCCGCCACGGGTCAGGTAGTAGGCGATCAGGATCGGCACGAAAGTCGCCGCGAAGACCAGGATCGCGACGACATTGGTGACCGGGCGCTGGCGGGGTCGGACAAGCTCGTTCAGCATCCAGATCGGCAGGGTGGATTGCTGCCCTGCGGTGAAGGTCGTCACGATCACCTCGTCGAAGGACAGGGCAAAGGCCAGCATCCCGCCCGCCAGCAGCGCCGAGCCGAGGTTCGGCAGAAGGACGTAGCGGAAGGTCTGGAAAGCGTTCGCGCCAAGATCGGCCGATGCCTCCATGATCCCGCCGGACAGCCGCCGCATCCGCGCGACCGCATTGTTGTAGACAATGACGATGCAGAAGGTCGCGTGGCCCAGGACGATGGTCCAGGTGCTGAAGGGGATGTCCATGATCCCGAAGGCCGACCGCAGCGACATGCCGGTGATCACGCCGGGCAGCGCGATGGGCAGAAGGATCAGAAGGCTGATCTGGTCGCGCCCGAAGAACTTCGCCCGCGCCATTGCGGCGGCGACCAGCGTGCCCAGGATCATCGCCAGCGCCGTCGAGATCGCAGCCACCTGCAGCGAAAGGTAAAACGGCGGCCAGATATCCTCGCGGTTCCAGGCCACGGCGAACCACTCGGTCGTCAGGCCGGGCGGCGGGAACTGGTAGCTGCGTTCCTCGGTGGTGAAGGCGTACAGGAAGATCAACAGGATCGGCAGGTGCAGGAACAACAGCCCCGCCAGGGCCGCAAGCCTCAGACCGATAGACGCCTCAGAGCGCATCGAACGCCCCCGCGCGCTTGGCCAGCGCCAGATAGACCAGCATGATCAGGATCGGCACCACGGCGAAGGCGGCGGCCAGCGGCGTGTTCCCCGCCGTGCCCTGCAGCTGATAGACCGCAAGCCCGATGAAGCGCGAGCTGTCGCCGATGATCTGGGGAATGATGTAGTCGCCCAGGGTCAGCGAGAAGGTGAAGATCGACCCCGCCACCACCCCCGGCAGCGCCAGCGGCAGGATCACCGTGCGGAAGGTCTGCGCCTGCGTGGCCCCAAGATCGGCCGAAGCTTCCAGCATCGAATGCGGCACCCGCTCAAGCGCGGCCTGCATCGGCAGGATCATGTAGGGCAGCCAGATGTAGACGAAGACCAGAAAGGTCCCGAAGGGCGAGGTCGACAGCGACGATCCCTCCAGCCCCGGAATGGCGAGGATGCCGTCGATCACAAAGCCGGTCCCGGTGCTTTCCGCCGCCCAGCCCAGGATCCCCTCCTTCGCAAGGATCAGCTTCCAGGCATAGACCTTGACCAGATAGCTCGACCACAGGGGCAGCATGACTCCAAGGTAGAAAGCCGCCTTCCACGGCCCCCTGGCATAACGTGCGGCATAGTAGGCGATGGGGAAGGCAAGGACCGCACAGGCAAGGGTGACCGCCGCCGCCATCAGCACGGTGCGCAGGATGATGTCCAGGTTCTGCGCCCGGAAAAGCTCGGCATAGGTCTTCAGGGTGAACTCTTCCTTCACCACGCCGGAAAACTCGTCGATCGAATAGAACGACTGCAGAAGAAGCGCGAAGAGCGAGCCGAGGTAGACCACCCCCAGCCACAGAAGCGGCGGGGTCATGAGGATCAGAAGGAACAGCCCCGGCTTTTGCCAGAAGACGCCCGTCAGCCGGTCGCCAAACCCGCGAACCGGCAGCGTTGCCTGCCCCGCCGGCATCAGGCGTTCCCCATCAGATGCAGCGCTGTGGGGTCAAAGGCAATGGCGGCGGTCGCGCCTTCTGCCGGGACCGGCTGGCCTGCCGGGACAAGGGCGGCGATTTCCGTGCCCTGGGCGTCGATCACCACACGGGTTCCCGACCCCAGATAGCGCAGGGCGGTGACCACCCCCTGCAAGGGTCCGCCCTCGGCCAGCCGTGTCGCTTCGGGCCGCAGGCTCGCCCATTCCGCCGGTCCGCCCAGCGCGCGGGTCAGGGCGGGCGGCAGCACGTTCGAGGAGCCGACGAAGTCCGCCACGAAGCGGGTTGCCGGGCGGTCATAGATGTCCTGCGGGGTGCCGATCTGGGCGATCCGGCCCTCGTTGAAGACGGCAAGGCTGTCGGCCATCGACAGGGCCTCGTGCTGGTCATGCGTGACGAAGACGAAGGTCAGGCCCAGCCGCTTCTGCAGTGCCTTCAACTCGTCCTGCATCGCCTCGCGCAGCTTCAGGTCCAGGGCACCCAGCGGTTCGTCCAGAAGCAGCACCCGGGGCTCGTTCACCAGCGCACGGGCCAGGGCCACCCGTTGCCGTTGCCCGCCCGAAAGCTGCGCGGGCTTCCTGTCGCCGTAATCGTCCAGCTTGACCAGCGACAGCATCTCTTCGGCGCGGCGCAGCCGCTGGGCGCGGCCCATGCCCTTGACCATCAAGCCATAGGCGACGTTGTCGCGCACGTTCATGTGCGGGAACAGCGCGTAGTCCTGGAACACCGTATTCACGTTGCGCAGATGCGGCGGGGTCGCCGACACATCCTCGCCGAAGATGCGGATCGCGCCGCCGGTGGGTTTCTCGAACCCCGAGATCAGCCGCAGGCAGGTGGTCTTGCCCGACCCCGACGGGCCGAGCATGGCGAAGAACGACCCCTCGGCGATGGAGAGGCTCACGCCGTCCACGGCGCGGACGGTGCCGAAATGGCGGGAAACGTTGGTGAACTCGACGGCTGCGGTCATGAAACATCCGTAGGGTGTGCCTTCAGGCGCACCGCTCGTTTGAGAAAAGGTGCGCCGTGCAGGCGCACCTCATGCTGTTGATATCAGCGCCCGCCGATCACGCCGATATAGTCGCTGACCCAGCGATAATACGGCACGCAGGCCCCGTCGCCCTGCGAACAGTTCGACACCGGCGTGGTCCAGAACCTGATCTTCTCGAAATCGTCCATCCCGTTCGCCGTGCAGCTTTCCGCCGTCGCCATCCCGCGCCCGTCGGTGCAGGCGGCAGGCACGGCGGGGTTTGCGCCGAACCAGACCGACAGGTCGGCCTGCAGGTTCGAGGACAGCGTATGCTCCATCCACAGGTACGAGCAGTTCGGGTTTGCCGCGTCGACCGCCATCATCGTCGTGTCGGCCCAGCCCGTCGCGCCCTCGGCCGGGATGGTCGAGGCGATCGGCAGCCCTTCGGCCTTCAGCAGGTTGACCTGGAACGGCCAGGAGCCGGACGCGACGACGCCTTCGTTCTTGAAGTCGTCAATCTGGATGAAGGCGTCATGCCAGTAGCGGCTGACCAGCGTGCGCTGCTGGCGCAAGAGGTCGAGCGCGGCCTTGTACTGGTCCTCGTTCAGCTCATAAGGCGAGGTGATGCCCAGTTCCGGCTTGGTCGCCATCAGGTATTGTGCGGCATCGGCGACATGGATCGGGCCGTCATAGGCCTGCACCCGGCCCTTGTTCGACTTGCCGTCGGGCAGGGTCATCTCTTCGAAGACGACGTTCCACGAGGTCGGCGGTTCGGGAAACACCTCGGTGTTGTACATCAGGACGTTCGGCCCCCACATATAGGGCACCCCATAGCGAACGCCATCCACGGTGTACCAGGGCGCGTCCTTCAGGCGGTCGTCGACGGTGGACCAGGACGGGATGAGGTCGGTGTTGACCGGCTGTACCCGGTCGCCCGCGATCAGCCGCAGGCTGGCGTCGCCGGACGCGGTGACGAGGTCGAACCCGCCCTCGTTCATCAGCGCGACCATCTCGTCCGAGGTGCCGGCGGTCTTGACATTGACCTTGCAGCCGGTGTCGGCCTCGAACTTCGTCACCCAGTCGAAGGCCTTGTCGGTCTCGCCGCGCTCGATGTAGCCGGCCCAGGCGACGATGTTGACCTGCCCCTCCGGCGCGCCGATCTCGGCCACCTGGGCCAGCACCGGCGACAGGCCGGTCAGCACGGCAAGGGTCGAGGTTGCCATCACTTTCAGTACGTTCATGTCATTCTCCCTTTGGACGTCCGATCCCATGCAAAGGGCTCGGCAAGCCGGTGTTCCGGTCCTTCTGGCAGGCTAATGGGATCATAAGAAATCGCAAATGCAAATCGCTGATGCACGCTATCGGAAAATCCGATGACTGATGGCCTGAAACTTGCCGGACCTCCTCGGCATTCGGCACCCGGTGGCATGCTATTCTGTCATCGGGCAGGCAAATGTTCCCGGATCAGCTCGGATCGGTGGCGGAACACCGAAACGTCGTCGAAGGGCGCGCCATCCTTGGCGGCGTTGTAGATCAGCGTGGCCCGACGGTCAGAGTCCCGCACAAGGTTGACGACCTGCTCTGCCAGGGCCTCCACGTCGTTCACCGGGACCAGCTCGCCGCCACCGTTATTGCGGATCAGGTCGCGCGCAAACGCGCCGTCATAGCCGACGATCGGCGTACCCGAGGCCAGCGCCTCGATCAGGCAGCGCGGCGACTCCGGGGTCTTGTGGCAAAAGAGAAAGACATCTGCCCCTCGCAGATCCGCCAGGATTGCCGAGCGGTCAGATGAGAACCCGGGCGTTGCGACATGCCCCTCCAGCCCCCGCTCCGCGATCAGCGCGCGTAGTCTGGGCAACTCGCTGCCGTCACCAATCCAGCGTGCCTTGAACGCAACGCCGGTGCGACGCACCTTGTCCAGCACCTCCAGCCAGTCGAGCGGGCCCTTCATCGGGTCGGCGCGCCCGACGTAGACGATCCGGAGCGGTTGGGTTCCGGCAGCTGCCGCCCGAATCTTCAATTCAAGCGCCGCCGGGTCGATATGGTCGGACTTTCTCAGGTGGATGTCATGCACCAGCTGCGGGTTGCGGCAGAAGGGGGAATAGGCTTCGAACGTCTCCATCCCGTGGAAGAAACCGACGTGGGCCCGGCGGATCAGGTGGTGCTCCAGCCAGGCCATTGGCCGATGGTACAGCCGGGCACGCAGCCGGTTTCGCCAATGCCCCTGACCTGCCATCCGCCGCACCAGTTGCGATTCGACCCGGTCGGTCCAGATCCCGTAGGGACGGCCCAGTCTTCCGGCCTCGTGGCAG
>JBIJDO010000365.1:0-3541 GCA_044344105.1 Tabrizicola sp. | reverse complement strand
GGGACTGGAACGCGCTGATCACTGATCCGGACACCGTGGTGATCGATACCCGGAACGATTACGAGGTCGCGATCGGCAGCTTCAAGGGGGCCGTGGATCCGGGGACGCGGGCGTTCGGGGCGTTTCCCGACTGGTGGCAGGCGAACAAGGAAACCTTTGCCGGCAAGCGGATCGCGATGTTCTGCACCGGCGGCATCCGCTGCGAGAAGGCGACGAATTTTCTTTTGGGTCAAGGGGTTGAGGACGTTCACCACCTGAAGGGCGGGATCCTGAAGTACCTGGAAGAGATGTCAGAGGCGGAGAGCCTGTGGCAGGGTCAGTGCTTTGTCTTCGACGACCGGGTTTCCGTCGGTCACGGGTTGCAGCCGGGGGGTCTTGCGTCCTGTGGCGCGTGCCGCAGGCCGGTGAAGCCCGAAGACCGGGCGCATCCCGGCTTTGAAGACGGGGTGAGTTGCGCGGCCTGTGTCGGAGAATACTCGGACGCCAACCGTGACCGGTTTCGCGAACGTCACCGCCAGATGCAGTTGGCCGCCAAGCGCGGGACACTACATCTGGGGCGCGGTGCGCTGTAGCACAGCCTACGCGGCTTTGTCGGCCAGCATGTCCTGCACCATCGGGATGACCTTCTCGCCGTAGAGCCTGATGCAGGCCATCAGGTCCGAATGCGGTACCGGACCGGTGGAGTACTTCATGTCAAACCGCTGGATGCCCAGGGTTTTCACCGTCTTCGCGATCTTGCGGGCCACCGTTTCCGGGCTGCCAACATACAGCGCCCCTTGGTGGACTTCGTTAAGGTAGCGGTCCTTGGTCACCGGGGGCCAACCGCGTTCACGGCCGATCCGGCCGAACATCTCGGCATAGTGCGGCCAAAGCTTTTCCTGGGCGATTTCATCCGTTTGCGCCACAAAACCAGGAGAGTGCACGCCGATGGGCCGCACGGGTTTGCCAAGCTGGGCGCAGGCGCGGTGGTAAAGATCGATATAAGGCGCGAACCGCGAGGCGTCGCCTCCGATGATCGCCAGCATCAGCTGCAGGTCCTGCCGGACCACGCGCACGACGCTTTCAGGCGACCCGCCGACCCCGACCCAGACGGTCATCGGTTGGCCTAGCTGCGGGAAAACCGGCTGGTTTTTCAATGCGCTACGGGTCTCGCCCGACCAGGTGACGCGGGGGTCGCGCAAGAGTGTGGCGAAGAGGTCGAGGCGTTCTTCGAAGAGCTGGTCATAGTTGTGCAGGTCAAGCCCGAACAGGGGATAGCTTTCGGTGAAGGACCCGCGCCCGAGGATCGGCTCGGCCCGGCCATTGGAGAGCGCGTTGAGGGTCGAGAAGCGCTGGAAGACCCGGACCGGATCGTCGGTCGAGAGGACCGTCACCGCGGTGCCAAGCTTGATCCGCTGCGTGCGGCCGGCGATGGCAGCCAGTACGATCTCGGGCGAAGAGATCGCGAAGTCGGCGCGGTGGTGTTCTCCCAAACCGATGAAATCAATACCGGTTTCGTCCGCAAGCGTGGCCTGGTCCAGAACCTCGCGCAGGACGCGGTCCATGGCTTGCGGTTGGCCGTCCGCGCCGATCGAAACGTCGCCAAAGGTGTCGAGGCCAAGGGATATGGGGGGCATTGGTGGCTCCTTTGGCAGAAAGGTAGGGAGTGGTCGGCGGGAATTGAATGCGGATTTCGAGAGAGCAGCGGTTCAGGGATGCACGGGTCCGTCCAGGCGCGCATGCGACAGCGCCTGGGCGGCCGGTCAGGGGTCAGGTCACGCCTTGTCGCGCACCATCAGCTGGTTGCCTTCGCCCTTCTGCACATCGAAGCGCCCGGTGCGTTTCAGAAGGTCGGACAGGCGGGCAGACCCATAGCTGCGGCTGTCGAAGTCGGGGTAGAGCTGGGTCAGGACCTGCCCGAGCTGGCCCAAGGGATAGCTGTCCTCTTCGATGCCGATCTTCTTCATCGCGGCAAGGATCAGCGGGATGGCCTTGGAAGGCGGGTCCTTCTCGGCCCTGGCGGGTTTGGCGGGAGCGGGTGCATCCGTTGCGGCTTCTGGCGCGGCGGCGACATTTTCCAGAAACAGGAAGCGGTTGCAGACGTTGCGCAGGCTTTCCGGCGTCTTCTTTTCGCCGACGCCGATCACCTGCAGCCCGTCTTCCCGGATGCGCGAGGCGAGGCGGGTGAAGTCGCTGTCGGAGGAGACGAGCACAAAGCCATCGACCTTGCCTGCATGCAGGATGTCCATCGCGTCGATCACCAGGCCGATGTCGCTGGCATTCTTCCCTTTGGTGTTGGCCGATTGCTGGTGCATCACGAGGCCCAGGCTGCGGGCCTTTTCCTTCCACTGGCCAAGGGCGGAACTGGACCAGTCGCCATAGACCCGGCGGACGGACGGCTCGCCCAGACCGGCGATCTCATCCAGCACGGCCTCGATATGGCGCGCAGGAATGTTGTCGGCGTCGATCAGCACGGCAAGGCGCGAGGTGCGTTGGGCAGGGTCGGGCATCTGATCCTCGTTCTTTGTTGGACTGTCGCAGGTCGCAAAGGGAGCGTCCAGCGTCAGCTTTCGCGAGCGATGCCGCATTCCGGTCCGGTCAGCAGCGCCTGAAGGCGGTCGATCCGGGCAATGTCGGTGTCGGAGATGACGAACATCGCCTCGCCGATGGGGGCGTTCAGGAAGGGTTCGACCGCGATCTCGCCGCAGATCAGAAGCTGGCCGGTTTCGCCGACATGGGTGCTGGTCAGGGCGGTCATCAGTGCATCGAAGGACGCGGCAAGACGGATGACGAGGGCAGAGCCACGGTTACCGTCGTTCACGCGGCGCACCGACCGGATGTCCTCGGCGCTGGCGTTCAGGCTGTCCGCGCCGAAGACGAGGGAGATACGCGGGGTTTCGGCGAGGGCAGTGCCGGTCGCGAGCACCAGCACAAGGGCCGACGCGCCGACCGGGATCAATACACCACCACCGCCCGGATGCTTTTCCCGGCATGCATCAGGTCGAAACCTTCGTTGATGCGGTCCAGTGGCAGGATGTGGGTGATCATGCTGTCGATCTCGATCTTGCCATCCATGTACCAGTCGACGATCTTCGGCACGTCGGTCCGGCCGCGCGCGCCGCCGAATGCGGTGCCTTTCCAGACCCGTCCGGTGACCAGCTGGAAGGGCCGCGTCTCGATCGTGGCCCCGGCGGGGGCGACGCCGATGACGATGGACTGGCCCCAGCCGCGATGGGTGCATTCAAGGGCGGCCCGCATCACCTTGACGTTGCCGGTGCAGTCGAACGAGTAGTCGACGCCGCCGATCTTGTCGAAGGGCGTCTTGGTCAGGTTGACGATATGGGGAACGACATCGCCGTCGAGCTTCGTCGGATTGACGAAATGGGTCATCCCGAACTTGCGGCCCCAGGCTTCCTTGTCGTCGTTGATGTCGATGCCGATGATCTTGTCTGCTCCGGCCATCCTGAGGCCCTGGATGACGTTCAGCCCGATGCCGCCCAGGCCGAAGACCGCCGCCGTGGCCCCCTGTTCCACCTTGGCAGTGTTGAGGACGGCCCCGACC
>JBIJDO010000364.1:0-3542 GCA_044344105.1 Tabrizicola sp. | reverse complement strand
GCGGTCTGGTTCAGGTATGGATTGCGTCTGGAATCCGGCCATACGCGCGTAGGGACGGACCTTTGCG
The DNA here is from genome assembly GCA_044344105.1 of Tabrizicola sp. Lineage (GTDB taxonomy): Bacteria > Pseudomonadota > Alphaproteobacteria > Rhodobacterales > Rhodobacteraceae > Tabrizicola. The sequence goes on along the minus strand of JBIJDO010000364.1, from coordinate 3,475 downwards.
CAACACCCTGCTGTCAGAGCTTCAGCGCCGGGATGATCTGCTTCTTGCGGCTCATGATGCCGGGCAGAACGACCGTGTCGCCGGTGACCCTGGCCCCGAAGGAAGCTTCGGCGAGTTGCCTGACCAGATCGTTCGGGACCAGAAGCGTCGCCTCTTCCTTGAGGATGTCGACGACGAAGAGGAGGACCTGATCCGCTCCGTCTTCCCTGGCCACGCCTTCCATCGACTGCATCAGGCTGGCCTTGCGGTCGAGAACGATCTTGGGCGCGGTGGTCTCCAGCACCGAGACGCGAAGCTCCTTGCCCGCGACGGTGTATTCCTTCGAGTCCATCCGCAGAAGTTCGGCGTCGGAAAAGGCGGAGACGTCGGACTTGGCCTCGAACATCCTGGTCGCAAGCTCGGGGATCGAGACGCCAAGGTCCCTGGCCAGCTTTTCGGCGACGGCCTTGTCGTGGTCGGTCGTGGTGGGCGAACGGAATTCCAGCGTGTCGGACAGGATGCAGGACAGCATCGCGCCCTTGATCTCACGCGGGAGGCCCGCCACGTCGTCGCCCATGATGTCGTGCATCACGGTGGCGGTGCAGGCCAGGGGGCGCATGACCACGTTGATCGGGGCGCGGGTCTTCAGGCCACCGACCAGCATGTGATGGTCGATGATCGCCATGATGTTGGCGTCGTTGATCGAGGGCGGCAGTTCGGCGGGGTTGTTGGTGTCGACGATGACGACATTCTGGCCGGCGTCCACGTCGGTGATGATCGCGGGCTTCTGGAAGCCCCAGTGCTGCAGGACGAAGGCGGCTTCCGTATTCGGCTCGCCCAGAAGGCGCGGCTCGGCGTCCCCACCCCGGCGGTTGGTCAGGTACCAGGCCCAGACGATGGCGGACATCGTGGCATCGGTGTCGGGGGATTTGTGGCCGAAGACGAGGGTGGACATGTGGGCGAACCTTTGAGGCAATGGATTTCGCGCGGTGTATAGGTCGGGGCGGGGGGATTGTCACGAGGGGCGCGGGGGGGCGCTTGTTGGGGTGTATGACGTGTGATACGTGTATTGCGTGTATGACAAACGGGGTGCGCCATGCTGTCGGTCAGATTGCCGGAAGACATCGAAAAGCGGCTGGAGGCTTTGGCCAAGGCGACCGGGCGGAGCAAGACCTATTATGTCCGCGAAGCGCTAATCCAGAAGCTTGAGGACATGGAAGATATTTACATCGCGGAAGCGGTGATGGAACGGATCCAGAGCGGCGAGGAGAAGACCTACCCGCTGGCCGATCTGGAGCGTGATCTTGGCCTGGCAGATTGAGGTTTCGGACGCCGCGAAGAAGCAGCTTGCCAAAATGGGACGGGTCGAGGCCAAGCGGATCACGGCGTTCCTTCGCGACCGTGTTGCCCCATTGCAAACCGCCCGCCAGCTGGGCGAGGCGTTGCAAGGCGCACGGATGGCCGGGCTTTGGCGCTATCGGGTGGGCGACTATCAGATCCTTGTGAACATCCGGGACGACACTGTCACCGTGATCGTCGTCAGCGTCGGTCACCGGGGCGAAGTCTACCGTCAGCCGTAGAAGGCGGGGGCCTTGCGCAGGCTGGGCCATTGCGCGGGTTCGTGGCCGTAGATGAGCATTGCGTCGGGTCCGCCGAGCGCGATCAGGCGGTCTGCCGAGATACGGGACGCCCCCGGATCATCCGCATCGGCAAAGTGCTCGGCGGGTTCCGAGGCGCGGTTGATCGCATCTGCCGCCAGGATCACGCGGCCGGTCTGCGGCAGGTCGACAATCGCCGACAGATGTCCGGCGGTATGGCCCGGGGTCGGGATCAGGGTGAGGCCGCCGCAGACGGGCGTGTCCGCATCGATCAGCTGATAGCGGGCCTCGGGCCAGGACATCGGGCGGGTTGACCCGAAATAGATCGGCGCAGGCTCGGCCCGTTCGCGGGCGGTCATCACGATCGGTGCATGGGCGAAGAGCGGCAGGGAGCCGACGTGGTCGATATGGCTGTGGCTGAGGATGACGAGGTCGATGTCGGACGCCGTCAGTCCGAGAAGGGCAAGGGCACCAGAGGCGGTCTGGGCCGGGGTGAAGTCGACCAGGCGGCCAAAGCGGGGAAGGCCATCCTTCAGCGGGCGGCCCTGGTCGGTGAGGTAGTCGGGCGGAAAGCCGGTGTCGAACAGCACCTTCGCACCCCGGTTGGTCTGGATCAGGAAGCCGGGGATGCCGATCACCCGCTCGCCGCCCCGAACCTCGAAGAGGCCAAGGTCGAGGACGTAAAGCCGGAGGACCTGGCCGGGCAGGATCACAGGGGCAGTTCTTCCAGGGTGAAGCCTTCGGCCTTGAGAAGGTTCAGGACCCCTTCCTCTCCGGACAGATGCAGCGCACCGAATGCGGTGAAAACCGGTCCGGCGGCGGCCGCGTCGGTCAGGACCGGAATCCAGGCCTGATTGCGCATGTTCATCAGGCTTTCCTCCATCCTGGCAAACTCGGCGTCGACCTGATCGCGGGTGTATCCGGGCATGTCATAGCTTTCAAAACGCATGAACTCCCAGATCAAGCGGCCTTCGCCGGCGAAGTAGCTGTCGGCAAGCGTGGCCGCGTAATCTTCGGACCGGTCTTCGAACAGGAGCGTCGATTCGAGCATTCCGATCAGCTCTGCCTCGCTCATCCCGTCGAAGATGCGGAAGATCGTGTCGAAGGGCTCGAGCGCGCGGATCGGGACGGCGGCGGCGGTGGCAGCGTCGATGACCAGGCTGTCCAGACCCTTGGGGTCAACTGCCGCGGCCATCGCGCAAGGCGGAACGGCCAGGACGGCGACGACGTACCAGGGCCGGAACTTTGCCGCCATGAATGCCGGGATGCCGCGATCCGACATCGCCGTGGCCAGGCTGCTCCAGAGATCCGGCGGAAGCTGTTGATAGAGGGTCGGGCCTTCGGTGATCATCAACCGCGACGGTTCGCGCGCGATCAGGTCCTTGAGCGCCTTCTCTTCCTTGGGTCCGGCCTCGACCACGACCGTCGAAGCAGCCTTGATGAGGGGCGTGAGTGCCGCAATGTTCGGCCCGTGGCGCGGATCGGTGAAATGATAGGTTCCGGCGATGGTGATCACCTCGTCGCCCCGCGTGGCCCGCCAGAAGTTCCCGGTCGGATAGGGGACCGCATCCGCTGCCGCCCTGATCTCTGCCAGGCGGTCCGGCGGATAGGTGTCGAAGAGGTTTTTCCCGGCACAGGCTGCGGCTGCGGGCTGCGCAAGGACCAGGGACAGGAGCGCGCTGGAGATCAGTCGGAACATGAGGGCCTTACGGTGCTGGAGCATCTGGCGGCCATCGTGACACCCGGTCGGCAAAAGGCAATGCGAAAAGCCACGGGCGGGTGTTGACAGGGCGCGGGCGATTGCCTAACTCAAGCCCGTTAGCACTCGGGCAAGCTGAGTGCTAATCAAGATCAAACCTGGAAACTCAAGGGAGTACCCCAGATGGCTTTCAAACCAT